>NZ_BAAGZI010000752.1:0-1161 GCF_054778695.1 Actinocorallia lasiicapitis | reverse complement strand
ACCAGCGGCTACCAGGCACCGAGTCTGCCAGTGAGGCTCACCCGGTAGCTCCCATTAGGGGGTGGCGGGGTCGGGGGTGAGCATGGAGCGGGTGGCTTCTTCGACGATTTCGCGCATGAGGTGTTCGGCGGTGGTGGTGTCGCGGGACTGGACGGCTTGGGCTACTTCGAGGTGCCAGCGGACGGCGGCGGGGTCGGGGGTGCGGGGCATGAGGGCGTGGTGGGTGCGGCCGGCCAGGACCTCCTCGACGACGCCGGCGAGGGCGGCGAGCATCTCGTTGCCGGACGCCTCCAGGAGGGTTCGGTGGAACAGCACATCGGCGGCGAGGTAGGCCTCGAGGTCGCCGGACCTGGCGTGGACGGCCATCTCCATGACGGCTCCGGTGAGGACCCCGCACTGCGCGGGTGAGGCGTGATCGGCGGCGAGGCCCGCGGCGACCGGTTCGAACCCGCGGCGCAGTTCGCCGAGAGTGCGGAGCTGCGCTTCGCGTCCGTCGCCGTCGAGCCGCCAGCGGATGATCCGCGGGTCGAACACGTTCCATCCGGTGCGGGCGCCGACGATCACGCCGACGCGGCGTCTGCTGCTGACGAGCCCCATGGACTCCAGCACGCGGACCGCTTCCCGCACGACGGTGCGGGAGACCTCGAACCGTGTCTCGAACTCCTCGATCCGCAGGACCGTGCCGGGTTCGAGCTCCCCGGAGACGATCATCCGGCCGATGGCGTCCAGCACGCTGGCATGTGTACCCACATCAACAGATCTTCGCATGACGCAGCCCGAAACCGAGCCCGCCCGGCATTAAGTATGATTATTAAGCCTTCACATCTTGTTAAAGAGTATGAAACATGTCAGGATCCGGGATTAATCCCCTTTCGAGAGGCTCTCCCATGACGAACCCCGCTCGAGCAGCCGGACCGCTCTATGTGGTCATGGGCGTAGCCGGTTCCGGCAAGTCGACCGTCGGCACGGCGCTGGCCGCGCGGCTGGGCGTGCCCTTCGCCGACGCCGACCCGTTCCACACCCCGCAGAACGTCGCCAAGATGGCCGCCGGCATCCCCCTCACCGATGAGGACCGGCTGCCGTGGCTGCGGGCGATCGGCGTGTGGCTGGCCGAGCACCAGGCGGGCGGGGCGGTCGTGGCGTGTTCGGCGCTGCGCCGCG
>NZ_BAAGZI010000751.1:0-1164 GCF_054778695.1 Actinocorallia lasiicapitis | reverse complement strand
AGGTGGGGTGGGGGAGTTGGCGGTCTAGCCAGATGGTGGGGAGGGCGGTGGTGTGGGCGGCGGTGATGTCGGTTTCTAGGGTGTCGCCGATCATCCAGGTGGTGGGGGTGAGGGTGGTGCCGCAGTGGGCGGCGGCTCGGTGGAGGAGGAGGGGGTCGGGTTTCGCGGTGCCTTCGGTTTCGGAGATGGCCCAGCCGTGGAGGACCTTCGAGAGGCCGGAATGGTGGAGTTTGGCGGTCTGGAGGTCGGTTCGGCCGTTGGTCGCGACGGCCAGGAGCCAGCCGGACTCGCGGAGAGCGGCGAGAGCCGCGAGGACCTCGGGCGGGCATTCGACGAGGTGGGGGAGGCGGGCACGGTAGCGGGCCCAGAGCAGGTCGGCGGGGTCGGGGAGGGCGAAGCGGACACGGACGGCGGAGAAGAAACGGTCCATGGGGAGGGAGCCGTCGGCGTCGAGCGCGACCAGCCAGGCCAGATCGGAGGGGGTGCCGCCCAAGGAAGAGACGAACTCGGCCGCCCAGCGGTGGAACGCCGCCAGGCGGTCGATCAGGGTGTTGTCGAGGTCGAAGATCGCGAGATTTCGCACAAAGGCGTTGATACCACCGTGGCGCGGAGCCGCGGGTGGGGGCGGGGATGATCGATTGTCGGAGGGAGTGGGTAGGTTCGGACGGCGAGGTGTTGTCTCCCCGGATCTACGAAACACGGAGCGTCGAGGTTGAGCCAGGATGCGCAGTTGACCGTTGTTCGGTACTTCGAGATGTGGAACTCCGGTGACGTCTCGATCGCACCCGAGATCCTCAGCGCGGAGTGGATCGACCATGCGCATCCCGAGCTGATCGGGGTCGCCGCCGTGCAGGGGGCCGTCGCCGCGGCGCGGGAGGAACGGCCCGGGCTGCACTTCGAGATCGACGAGCTGTTCGGCGACTCCGCGCAGCTCGCCGTCTTCGGAACCGTCAGGACGGAGCCCGGCGCGCCCGCCACCCGGCTCGTCTGGCATCTGCGGCTCAAGGACGGGCTGCTCACCGAGATGCGCACCTACCGCGACACCGCGCCCTGAACGTCAGGCTTCGGCGCGCCGCAGCACGGTCAGGGTGACGGCGACGGCCGCGGCGAGCAGCCCGGCCGCCGTCCCCGCGGTGACGGCGACCCCGGAAGCGAACGCGTCGC
>NZ_BAAGZI010000750.1:0-1168 GCF_054778695.1 Actinocorallia lasiicapitis | reverse complement strand
ACGAGATCCGCCCGTCCGCGCTGCCGCTGTTCGACACCGCGATGAGCGCGCTGCTGCCGCTGCGCGACGCCTGGCCCGAACGGCTCGCCGACGGCCTGATCTGGGGCAACGTCGCCTCCGCCCTCGCCGGGACCCGCCACGCCGCCCGCCTCCGCCCCGAGCTCGCACCCAGAATCCACACACTGATCACCGACCAGCTCGCCCGCAGCCCGCTGCGCGGCGCCCTCACCCCGCCCACCTTCCGCCGCCGAAGCTGCTGCCTCTACTACAAGGTCCCGCCCGGCGGCGACAAGTGCGGCGACTGCTGCCTTTGACCCTCGGGGTCGGCTCCCCACGGGAGGTGCCCGGGGCATCCCGTTTTCCAGGAGTACGGCCTACTCGTCCGCGAGGACGTAGAGTCGCCAGGACGAACTCGGATCGCGGCCGGCGCGTCAGACCATAGGCGGGGACAAGCCCGGCAAGGTAAGCGGAATGGGGCTGGTCGTGACGCGGCGCGGAATTTACGCTCCTGGTGTGGTGACCACTTGGCCGTTCGTCGGCCGTGACGGCGAACTCGCCGCGATCGGGGCCGCGACGGGCCTCGGCGTCCTGGTGACGGGCGCGCCGGGCGTCGGCAAGAGCAGGCTGCTCGCCGAGGCCGCGGCACGCGCCGAAGCGGGGACGACCGTGCTGGACGCCCGCGCCGGGCAGGCCCCGAGCCTGCCGTTCGGGGCGTTCGCCCATCTGCTGCCGATGCGCTCCCAGGTGACCGAGACGGCCCTGGCCGTCGAGACGGTGCTGGCCCGCGCCGGAACCGGCCCGATCCTGCTCGTCATCGACGACGTCCATCTGCTCGACGAGGACTCCGCGCAGCTCGCCAGGGCGCTGGCCGGAACGGGCCGCGTCACGCTGCTGCTGTCCGGCGAGCCGCCCCGGGCGCTGGCCCCGCTGACGCTCGACGCGCTCCCGCTGGCCCCGCTCACGGACGTCGTGGAGCTGCTGGCGGGCGGGGTCGACGAGGCGACCGGCGCGTATCTGGCGTCGCTGTCGGCGGGGGATCTGCGGCTGCTGCACGAACTTGTCCGCGCGGCCCGCTCCACGGGGGTGCTCGCCGACGGGCACTGGCGCGACGTCCCCGAGGCGGTGCCGCGTCAGCGAGCCGACGCGACCAGGGCCGAGCCGCTGCCGC
>NZ_BAAGZI010000749.1:0-1171 GCF_054778695.1 Actinocorallia lasiicapitis | reverse complement strand
GGCCGCGTCGCCCGGCGCCTGCGGCACGTCCCGCCAGTAGCGCTGACGCTGGAAGGCGTAGGTGGGCAGGTCGACGCGGCGGGCGCCGGTGAACAGCGCGGGCCACGCGACGGCCGCGCCCCGCACATACGCCTCGGCCAGCGAGGTGACGACCTGCGCCATCCCGCCTTCCCCGCGACGCAACGTGCCGACCAGCACCGCGGTGGCGCCTGCCTCCGTGACGGTCTCGTCCAGGCCGACCAGCAGCCCCGGATGGGGGCTGGCCTCCACGAAGACGCCGTAGCCGTCGTCCAGCAGCGCCCGGGCGGCGTCCTCGAAGCGCACGGTCTGCCGCAGGTTGGTGTACCAGTACTCGGCGTCCAGGGCCGCGGTGTGCGCTTTGCCGGTGACGGTCGAGAAGAACGCGATCTCCGGGGTTTTCGGGGTGATCCCGGCCAGGTCGGTCAGCAGCCGGTCCCGCAGCCCCTCCACGTACACCGAGTGCGACGCGTAGTCCACCGGGATCGTCCTGGTCTGCACGTTGTCCGCTTCCAGCCGGACGCGCAGCTCGGCGAGTGCGTCCGGAGCGCCGCAGACCACGACGGACCGCGGGCTGTTCACGACGGCGATCTGGAGGCGGCCGTCCCAGCGGGCGAGGCTCCGGGCCGCCTCACCGGCCGGAAGCGCGACCGACATCATGCCGCCCTGCCCCGCCAGGTCTTCGCGGATGGCGCGGCTGCGCAGCGCGACCACCTTCGCGCCGTCCGGCAGGGACAGCGCCCCGGCGACACAGGCCGCCGCGATCTCGCCCTGGGAGTGGCCGACGACGGCGTCCGGGACGATTCCGGCGGCCCGCCACACCTCCGCCAACGCCACCATGATCGCCCACAGGGCGGGCTGGACGACGTCCACGGCGTCCAGGGACGGCGCTCCCGGCGCACCGCGCAGCACGTCGAGCAGATCCCAGTCCACGAACGGCCGGAGTGCCGCGGCGCACTCGGTCAGCCGGGCGGCGAACACCGGGCTGGATTCCAGGAGCTCCACCCCCATGCCTGGCCACTGCGAACCCTGGCCGGGGAACACGAACACCGTGCGTCCCGGATCGCCGAACGCCGTGCCGCGCACCACGGTCTCGGCCGTGCCGCCCGCCGCGACCCGGTCGAGCCCGTCCAGCAGCGACGCGCGGTCGGCG
>NZ_BAAGZI010000748.1:0-1193 GCF_054778695.1 Actinocorallia lasiicapitis | reverse complement strand
GCGATCAGCCCGTCGGGCAGCGGGAAGACCCGGGCGTGGCCCTCCGCGCCGAGCTGGTAGGCGCCCGCGCCGGCGATCACCCGGTGGGGGGCCATCAGCCGGTCGTGGGTGCGGTGGACGCGGCGGATCACCGGGCCGCAGCCCGCCAGATCGGCGTCCGGGACCGGGGCGCACACCAGGACCCCGGGCTCGGCGAGCGCTTCGAGCAGGGCGGGCAGGCCGGTGAGGAGCACGTCGGCGTCCAGATAGAGGCGCGGGAAGACCGAGCAGGCCGCGTCGCCGAGTGCGAGGGCGTGCCGTTTGCCCGGCACGTCGGCCTCGATCACCCGGACGCCCTCGGCGCGCGCGATCTCGGCCGTCCGGTCGGTGCAGGCGTTCGCGACCACGATCACCTCGACGGCGCCGGGGGCGGCCGCGCCGAGCAGCAGCCGCAGCGCGTCACCGATCACCGCCGCCTCGTCGTGGGCGGGCATGACGACACTCACCTCGGGAAGGGCCACGAAGGATGAGGGTAGAGCGAACGGCGCTCGCGGGGGTGCTGCTCTTCGTCCCCGAACCACGCCACGACGACCGCGGCTTCTTCACCCGGACGTTCGACGCGGCCGTCGCGGCGGCCCACGGGCTGGACCCGGCGGCGTTCGTCCAGGACAGCCAGTCCCGGTCGGTGCGCGGCACGGTCCGGGGAATGCACGGCCGGTCGGGACGGGGCGAGGCGAAGCTGGTGCGATGCGCGCGCGGCGCGATCCTGGACGTCCTGACCGACGCCCGGCCGGGATCGGCCACGTTCGGCGTGAACCTGACGGTCCGGCTGGACGACCAGACCTGTAGGACCCTCTACGTCCCGCCGGGACTGCTCCACGGGTTCCAGGCCCTCACCGACGCCGACGTGTGCTACCGGATCGACCGGGAGCACGTGCCGCAGGAGGACCTGTCGGTCCGTTACGACGATCCCGATCTGGGCATCGGCTGGCCCGAGCCCGTCACCGCGATCAGCGAACGGGATCTCGCCGCCGGGTCCTGGCGGGCGCTCCGGCCCCGGCTGGGGTGACCGTCTCCACTCCGCGCAGCAAGGCCAGGAGGACCAGCACGGTGCAGATCCCGCCGACCAGCGCGACGCTCCGTCCCGCCGTGAGCGCCGAGGCCAGGACGAGGTCCTCGGGCGCCTCGGCGGCGCGCAGCGCGCGCAGGGAGGC
>NZ_BAAGZI010000747.1:0-1201 GCF_054778695.1 Actinocorallia lasiicapitis | reverse complement strand
CGTCGCCGCGCTGCGCACCTACGCCTCCCGGCTGCGCGCCCTGCTCGAACCCGACCGTTCCGCCCCCGCCGTGCTGGTGTCCGTCGCCGACGGCTACGCGCTGCGCGTCCCGGTGGACGCCGTCGACGTCCACCGGTTCGAACGGCTCGTCGCCGAAGCCTCCCGCACCCCCGACCGGGCGGAAGCCCTGCTCGACGAGGCCCTGGCCCTCTGGCAGGGGCCCGCCCTGTCCGGCGTCCCCGGACGTTTCGTCGAGATCGAGCGCACCCGGCTGTCCGAACGCCGGCTCGCCGCGCTCGAAACCCGGCTGGAGCTGGCCCTGGACGGCGGCGACAACGCCCGCGCCGCCGCCGAACTCGCCGTCCTCATCACCGAGCACCCGCTCCGGGAACGGTTCCACGCCCTGCTGATGCTGGCCCTCTACCGTTCCGGCCGGCAGGCCGACGCGCTCGCCGCGTTCCAGCGGCTCCGCACCGATCTCGCCGACGAGCTGGGCCTCGACCCCAGTCCGGCACTGGCCGAACTGCACCAGCGGATGCTGGAGGCCGACCCCGCGCTGACGGTCGCGGTGTCGTCACCGGCCGCCGCGCCGGGCGGCCCGGCCAGGCCGTTCCAGCTCCCCGCCGACATCGAGGACTTCACCGGACGGGCCCGGCAGACGTCGCAGATCGGGGCGCTCCTGCACGGCGACGGGATGCCGGTCGCCGTAACCCCTGCGCCCCGGCCACCGGCGCGAAATCCAGGGTGATCCCGGCGGAGCGCAGTTCCGTTCCGGTCGTCGCGGCGGCCCTGCGCGCCAGTTCCTGGCTGCGCGCCGCACCCAACGCCATCGCCCCGGGGAACCGCGTGGTGAACTCGGGACGGCCGAACCTCTCGCCTTCCTCGTCCGCGCCGATCAGCAGCGGGATCCGCGCCGCCGCCTGCAACCGGTTCGCCAGCCGGGCCGTGCCCCGCGGCGTCCGCATCTGCTCCGCCGGCAGGACGAACCCGCCCACCCGGTACCGCCGCTGCAGCTCGACGCCCTCGCCCGCACTCCCGACCGCAGGCAGGAACAGCTGCCCCACTCTGTCGCCGAGACTCATCCCCCGAACCAGCTCCCGCCCGAGCTCCCCCACCACCACCCCGGGCCGCCGGACCTCGCTGCTCGCTCCGGTCTCCGGCACCCCACCCCCACCGCACCCCGCCAGCACCCCGACCGCGG
>NZ_BAAGZI010000746.1:0-1201 GCF_054778695.1 Actinocorallia lasiicapitis | reverse complement strand
GAGAGCCGGGCGTTGGCGAGAGCCGCCCGGATCACACGTCGCTGGGACGGGCCGTTCGGCGCGGTCAGCCCGTTGGACGCGCCGTCCTGGTTGACCGCGCTGCCCCGCACGATCGCGTGGACGGTGTGGCCGTTGCGGACGGCGTCCGACAGTCGTTCGACGAGCAGCACGCCGACGCCCTCGCCCCACGCGGTGCCGTCGGCGTCCGCCGCGAACGCCTTCACCCGGCCGTCCCTGGCCAGGCCGCGCTGCCGGCTGAACTCGACGAACGTCTCCGGGGTGGCCATCACGACGACCCCCGCCGCGAGGGCGAGTGAACATTCACCCGACCTGAGCGCCTGCCCGGCCAGGTGCAGCGCCACCAGCGACGACGAACACGCGGTGTCGATCATGAGGGAGGGGCCTTCGAACCCGAAGGTGTAGGAGACCCGTCCGGCGAGCAGGGCGCCGGTGCTGCTGCTGTGCGCGTAGTCGTGGTAGGTCATCCCGGCGAACACGCCGGTGGTGCTGCCGCGCAGCGTCGCCGGGTCGATCCCGGCCCGTTCCATGGCCTCCCACGACACTTCCAGCAGCAGCCGCTGCTGCGGGTCCATGAGCAGCGCTTCGTTGGGGCTGATGCCGAAGAACCCGGCGTCGAACCGGGCGGCGTCGTACAGGAAGCCGCCCTGGTCGACGTAGCTGGTGTCGGGGCGCGCCTCGGTGGGATCGTAGATCCGGCTCGGGTCCCAGCCGCGGTCGGCGGGAAAGCCGGCGATGCCTTCGCGGCCTTCGGCGACGAGCCGCCACAGGTCCTCGGGCGAGGTGACGCCGCCGGGGTAGCGGCACGCCATACCGACGATCGCGATCGGGTCGTCGTCGACCGCCGCGATCGGGAGCACCGGACCTTCGTCTTCGGCGCCCGCCAGTTCGTCCAGGAGATGGCCGGCGAGCACGGCCGGGGTCGGGTAGTCGAACACCAGGGTCGCCGGGAGGCGCAGTCCGGTCGCCTCGGCGACGCCGTTGCGCAGTTCGACGGCGGCGAGGGAGTCGACGCCCAGCTCCCGGAACGCCCGCTCCGGCTCGATGTCCTCGCCCCTGGCATACCCGAGGACGGCGGCCGCCTGGCGGCGCACGATCGCCAGGAGCGCGGCGGGCCACTCGGCCTCCGGGAGTCCGGACAGCAGGCTCCGCAGCGCGGCCGAACCCGCCGAGGCGTCGGCGG
>NZ_BAAGZI010000745.1:0-1202 GCF_054778695.1 Actinocorallia lasiicapitis | reverse complement strand
TCGTGGAACATGACCTGCTCGGTCAGACCGAAGGTGTAGTTGCCGCGGCCGGATCGGCGGTCGGCTCCAGCAGCCGCGGCAGCGCCTCGCCGACGGGGACGCGCCGCAGCGGCACCCGTTCCAGGACTCCGGGCCCGGTCAGGCACCAGGTGGGAGTCCCGGACGGCGCGGGGTAGAGCAGATGGGGCGGGTCGAACGCGAGCACGGAACTCCTTGATCGGGTTACTCGGCCGGGCTACCGGGACAGCCGGCGGAAGCGGCGCGCGGCCAGCGGGAAGAACACCGCGGTGATCACCAGCGGCCAGCCTACGGCGAGCAGTGCGGCATGGTCGGCGGCCCAGCTCGTGCCGTCGGAGCCGGGGTTGCCGAACAGGTCGCGGACCGCGGTGACGGTCGCCGACAGCGGGTTGGCGTCGGCCAGCCACCCGAGCCAGCCGGGCATGTCGGCGGTCGAGGCGAACACGTTCGACAGGAACCCGAACGGCCATACCAGGATCTGCACGGCCATCACCGCCTGCGGCCGGGGATAACGCAACCCCAGGTAGACGCCCATCCACAGGAACGCCCACCGCAGCCAGAGCAGCAGCGCGACGCCGATCAGCAGCCGGCCGAACCCGTCGTGCCAGCGCCAGCCGACCGCGAGGCCCGCCGCCATCATGACGACGAGGCCGAGCGCCGCGTTGAGCAGATCGGCGACGGCCCGGCCCGCCAGGACGGCGCCCGCGGCCATCGGCAGGGTGCGGAAGCGGTCGGTGACCCCGGCGTTGGCGTCGGTGGCGACGGCCGTGAAGGTGCCTTCGAGCCCGAACACCATGGTCAGGCCGAACATGCCGGGGAGCAGGTACTCCTTGTAGTCGCCCCCGCCGGGCAGTTCGATCCCGCCGCCCAGCAGATAGGCGAAGATCAGCACCATCAGGACGGGGAACAGCAGGCCGACGATCACCTGATCGGGCTGGCGCGCCCAGTGCAGCAGGGCGCGGCGGGTGAGCACCCAGCCGTCGGCGACGGCCCAGCCCAACGCGGTCCTGCGCGGCGCGGTCAGAACGGTCACACGTGCTCCTTCTCGTTCTCGGGGCGGCCCCCGGTGAGGTGCAGGAACACCTCGTCGAGGGTGGGGCGGCGGACCCCGGCGTCGGCGACGGAGATTCCGGCCGCGGCGAGCTCGGTGAGCGCGCCGGTGAGGGCGGCGACCCGGTCGGTGA
>NZ_BAAGZI010000744.1:0-1204 GCF_054778695.1 Actinocorallia lasiicapitis | reverse complement strand
GGGCCCCCCCCGAACCGCGCCCGTCCGCGCCGATCTGGACCCCGGTCGCCTCGGCGTCCGGGCCGCGTCCCGCACCCCGCGATCCCGGCCCCGGTGACCGGCCCGAGTACTGCACGCAGTGCGGGATGCGGCGCGGCCCCGCCCACCGGTTCTGCGGATTCTGCGGCCATCCGGCGGACCTGTGAACCCGCCGGACGAGCAGGGCCCGCGGCTGACCGGGCGGATGATCGGGCCCTACCAGGTGCTCGACCTGATCGGCCGCGGCGGCATGGCCGAGGTGTACATGGCGCGCGACCAGCGGCTCGGCCGGGTCGTCGCGTTGAAGATCCTCGCCCCGCATCTCGCGTTCGACGAGCGGTTCCGGCTGCGGTTCGTACGCGAGTCGCGGACCGTCGCGGGGATGGACCACCCGTACATCATCCCGATCTTCGAGGCGGGCGAGACCGACGGGCTGCTGTTCATCGCGATGCGGTACGTCGCGGGCCGCGACCTGCGCGCGCTGATGACCCATACGGGGCCGCTCGCTCCGGAGCGGGCGTGCGGGCTGCTCAACCAGATCGCCGCCGCGCTGGACGCCGCCCACGAGCACGGGCTGGTGCACCGGGACGTCAAACCGGCCAACGTGCTGGTCTCCGGCGGAGGATCGGATTCGGGCGAGCATCCCGAGCACGTCTATCTGACCGATTTCGGGCTGACCAAGAGCGCCACGTCGATGTCGGGGCTGACCAGCCAGGGCCAGTTCGTCGGGACGCCCCGCTACATCTCCCCCGAGCAGATCACCGGCGACCAGGTGGACGGCCGGTGCGACCAGTACGCGCTCGCGTGCGTCGCCTACGAGATGCTGGCCGGGGTTCCGCCGTTCACCAAGGACAGCCAGCTCGCCCTGATCTACGCGCACGTCCAGGACCAGGCGCCGCCGCTGACCTCGCTCCGTCCCGATCTTCCGCCGGAGGCCGACGCGGTGCTGGCCCGCGCCTTGCAGAAGGCGCCCGCCGCACGGTTCGGCTCGTGCCGGGAGTTCGTGCTGCGGCTGCGGCAGGCGCTCGGCGAACCGGTCTCCGATCCTCGGCTGCGCTCCGCTCCGGGCCCTGCCCCGGTGCGGCAGCCGTGGCGGGCCGCCGACACGCTGCCTCCGGTCTCCCGCGGGTCGTCGATCATCCAGCGGACCACGGCGGGCCGCCGGCCGTGGCGGCTGATCGGCGCG
>NZ_BAAGZI010000743.1:0-1205 GCF_054778695.1 Actinocorallia lasiicapitis | reverse complement strand
GCCCCTGGGCGCTGCGCCCGCCGATCAGCGCGACGGCCGGTTTCGGGGAGCGGCGCAGCGCGTCGTAGAGGGCGCGCCCGTCGCGCGGGTCCTCCAGGTAGAGGCCGATCGCGGAGGTGCCGTCGTCGGCGGCGAACGCGGCGACCAGTTCGGCGGGGGTCACGTCGAGGCTGTTGCCGACGGTCGCGACCCGTGCGTAGGCGAGCCCGCGCGCCTCACCGACCTTGATGATCTCGCCGGCGAGTCCGCCGGACTGCGACACCACACTGATCCGCCCGGCACCGCCCGGCCTGCCGCCGAGGAAGGTCTGGCCGCCGGCGGGGGAGTAGACGCCCAGGCAGTTGGGGCCGAGCAGCCGGGTCCCGGCCGGGATCGCGGCCTTCAGCGCGGCTTCGGCGGCGTCGTCGCCGGTCTCCCGGAAACCGCCGCTCATCACCTGGACGAACGGGATCCCCGCGGCCTGGGCGAGGACGTCGGCGCACTGCCCGGCGGGCACCGCGACCAGCGCGTAGTCGATGTCGGCGGCGGCCAGCGACGGGACGCAGGGCACCCCGTCGATCTCGGTGGCGGCCGGGTGGACGGCGAACAGCGGTCCCGGGAAGGCCTGCCGGTAGAAGCCGAGGAACATGTTGCCGAAGTTGGGGCGTTTGGTGGACGCGCCGACGACCGCGATCGCCCTCGGCGCGAACAGTGAGTCGAATGTCCCCTTCGGGTTAGCCTCCTGGCGCGTCCTCTCTGTGGACGAGGGGACGTGACCGGCGCGGTGCGTCCCCTCGACCAGCCGCGCGTCCACCGCGACAGCCCCTGCGGGCGAGCAGATCACCGGGTTCAGTTCGAACTCGGCGAACTCCCGGGTGGCGAGCGCGTCGCCGACGGCCAGCATCGTCTTGACGAGCGCGGCCCGGTCGACGCCCGGCCGGCCGCGGAACCCGTCCAGCAGGGCCTGGCCGCGGAGTTCGGCGAGCATCGCGTAGGCGTCGTCCTCGGTGATCGGCAGCAGCCGCAGCGCGGTGTCGTGCAGCACCTCGGTCCAGATCCCGCCGAGCCCGACCAGCAGCACGGGCCCGAACGCCGGATCCCGCACCGCCCCGATGATCACCTCGACGCCGGGTGGCGACTGCTCCTCGACGAGCACCCCGGCCGCGTCCGGCAGCCGCGCCAGCATCGCCCCGGAGACCTCGCGGGCGGCCTCCGCGCTCCCGACC
>NZ_BAAGZI010000742.1:0-1209 GCF_054778695.1 Actinocorallia lasiicapitis | reverse complement strand
GCTGGCCGACCACGACGTGCTCGGCACCGTGCTCCTGCCGGGCACCGGCCTGGTCGAGCTGGCGCTGCGCGCCGGGGCGGAGACCGGCTGCCCGGGACTGGCCGAACTCGTCCTGGAAGCGCCGCTCACCCTGCCCGCCCAGGGCGGCACCGCCGTCCGCGTCATGGTCGCGGGCCCCGACGATTCCGGTGCGCGCCGGCTCGAGGTGTTCTCCCGCGCCGACACCGGCGGCTCCGACGACCTGACCTGGCTGCGCGACGCCACCGGCCTGCTCGTCCCGCCCCCCCCCCCCCCCCCCCCCCCCCCCCGCCCCCCCGCCGCCCGCCCTCATGGTCTGGCCACCCGAAGACGCCTTCCCCGTCGACATCGCCGACGCCTACGACCGCCTGAAGGACCGCGGCTACCTCTACGGCCCGATGTTCCGGGGCCTCAAGGCGGTCTGGCGCCGCGACGACGAGCTGTTCGCCGAGGTGTCCCTCCCCGACCGTGCCGAAGCCCCCCGCTTCGGCGTCCACCCCGCCCTCCTCGACGCCGCCATGCACGCCGGCCTCCTGACCGACGACACCACCACCGAGCTCCCCTTCGAATGGACCGGCGTCGCCCTCCACACCCCCGGCGCCGCCGCACTCCGCGTCCACATCACCCCCGGAACCACCCCCTCCACCACCACCATCGAGATCTCCGACGAAACCGGCCACCCCGTCCTCTCCATCACCTCCCTCCTCTCCCGCCCCGTCTCCCCAGAACAACTAGCCCCCACCCCAACCCCCCACACCTCCCTCTTCCACCTCACCTGGACCCCCGCGACACCGTCGTCATCCGCGCTGCCGGGAACGTCGTCGGTGGAGGGGATCGGCGGGGTGGTGGTTTGCGGGGACGTCGTTGATGAGCTGCCCGGTGCGGCGTTCGCGGTGGCTGAAGGGGTGTTGGCGGCTGTGCAAGGGCATCTTCGGAAGGAAAGGGAGGGGCGGCTCGCCGTGGTGGTTCGGCCGGGTGAGGTGGCTCATGCGACGGCGCGCGGGCTGGTGCGGGCGGCGGAGGCGGAGAATCCCGGGCGGTTCCTGCTGGTGGAGACCGACGGTGATCCTGCGGTGGACGTCCCGGTGGCGTCGGCCGTGGGGGAGCCGGAAGTGGCGGTGCGGGCGGGGGTGGCGTATGTGCCGCGTCTCGCGCGGGCTGCCGCCGTCGAGGGGGTGGAGGCCGGGGGCT
>NZ_BAAGZI010000741.1:0-1217 GCF_054778695.1 Actinocorallia lasiicapitis | reverse complement strand
GGTCGGCCGCCGCGCGTCCGCGACGATCGACCGCAGGTCCGCCACCAGCGCGGGCAGCGCCAGCCAGCGGGTCCTCTCATCGAGCTGGGCCTGCTCGATCGCGCCGGGCAGCAGCTCGTTGAGGAACCGGGACGGCCGGTCCTCGGTGTCGTCGCCGCCGACGGCCGTCACGACCAGCCTGCGCCGCGCCCGGGTGACGGCCACATAGAACAGCCGCCGCTCCTCCGCCATGATCTTCGCGGTGACGGCCGCGCCGGACACCTCGTCCGTCTCCCCGCCGCCCTCGACGAGCTGCTCGATCCCCAGCAGCGAACCGCGGACCCGCAGATCGGGCCAGAGCCCCTCCTGGACCCCCGCGACGATCACCACGTCCCACTCCAGGCCCTTGGCGCGGTGCGCGGTCAGGATCCGGACGGTCTCGCCGTCCGGGGAGCGTTCGGCGAGCGTGTTCCCGGCGATCTCCTGCCCGGCCAGATCCTCGACGAACAGCACCGCGCCGGCCTTCGGGAGCCGGTCGACGAAGCGGGCGGCGTGGTCGAACAGGGCGACGACGGCGTCCAGATACTGGTCGGCGGCCGCGCCGCGCGGCCCGCCGCGCCTGCTGTCCTCCAGCCACCGTTCGGCGAGCCCGGTCGTCTCCCAGACCGCCCACAGCACCTCCTCCGCCGACCCGGCCGCCGCGCGGGCGACCTGGATCAACCGGGCGATCCGGACGGCCGGCGCCTTCACCTTGTCGTTGACGAGCAGCAGCTCGCGTTCGTCGTCGACGGCCGCGACGATCAGCTCGCCGAGCGGCCTGTCCCCGCCCGCCAGCTCCTCCAGATCGCGCAGGGCGCGTTTGAGCCGCCGCATCCCGAGGGCGTCCGCCCCGCCCAGCGGGCCGGTCAGCAGCTCCTCGGCGACGACGTCGTCCAGGTAGCCGGGTTTCAGCGCCGCCAGGATGACCATCATCATCGGCCGGACCGAAGGTTCGGCGTACAGCGGCAGGTCGTCGCCCAGGACCGTCACGGGGACCCCGGCCATGCCGAGCGCCCGCCGCACCCCCGCCACCTGGTGGACGCCGCGGATCAGCACCGCGCACCGCGACCACGGCACCCCTTCGAGCAGGTGGGCGCGGCGCAGCTCGTCCGCGACCAGGGCGGCCTCCTGGCTGGGGCTGTCGGCGACCAGCACCCTGACCTCGGGCGACGGCTCGCCCTTCACGCCCGGCTCGGCCG
>NZ_BAAGZI010000740.1:0-1227 GCF_054778695.1 Actinocorallia lasiicapitis | reverse complement strand
GGACGGGCGCGGCCCGCGCCGGTTCCGGATCGGCCAGCAGGTCGGCGGCGAACGTGCCGGAGCCGTGCCGCCCCACCAGCCATCCTTCGGCGTAGAGCTGCTGGTAGGCGTCGGTGACCACGGTCCGGCTCACCGCGAGGTCCGCCGCGAACGCCCGCGTGGACGGCAGCCGCTCCCCCGGTCTCAGCGACCCGTCCCGCAGCGCCGCCCGCAGCACCTCGATGAGCTGGACGGTCAGCGGCACGTCCGAGGCGCGGTCGAGCCGAAGGGGCAGGTCGGCGGCGCGACGCGGCAAAGTGGTCACCTGAAATCAACGGGAAGTGGCCATGGTCGGGATATCCACTTCACCTTAACTTCTAGGTCATGTCCTCCGACCAGCTCACCCTCACGGACCGGACCCGGCAGCGGAACCGCGACCGCGCGCTGACCGACCGCGCAGCCCTCTACGCCGTCCTCGACGCCGGGATCATCTGCCATCTGGGCGTCCTGCACGACTCCCCCGACGGCCCGTTCCCGATGGTCGTCCCGACGGGTTACGGCCGTATCGGCGACACCCTCTACCTGCACGGTTCGACGGCCGCCCGCTCCCTGCGCGCGGGCCGCGCCGGCCAGATCTGTGTGACCGTCACCCATCTCGACGGCCTCGTGCTGGCCCGCTCGGTGTTCAACCATTCGGTGAACTACCGTTCGGCGATGGTCTACGGGACGCCCCGGATCGTCACCGACGAGCAGGAGCGCCTGGACGGCCTGCGCGCCCTCACCGAGAACATGGCCCCGGGCCAGTGGGACGCCGTGCGCGCGCCGACCCGTAAGGAGCTCGCCGCCACGATCGTCCTGGCGCTCTCGCTGGACGAGGCGTCGGTCAAGGTCAGGACGGGTCCGCCGGACGACGACGCCCCGGATCTGGAGCTGCCGGTCTGGGCGGGCGTCCACCCGATCCGCCAGGTCTTCGATCCGCCGGTCACCGATCCGGCGCTCCGCCACGATCTTCCGGTGCCGGAACACGTCGCCAACCGCCCGGACTTCACGGCACTATGGGGTCATGCGGCCGAATGATCTTAATGGGGCGGAAGTTCGGCTCTGGGAGGCGTTTCCGCGCGGCGCATCGGTCGACCTGCGGACGGACGGCCCCGATCCCGGCCCGGACGAGCCGTGGCCGCTGGAGCGCACCGTCCGCGCCGAGGTGATCGCGGCGCTGCTGCTGGGCGCGGCCGACGCGGTGCCGGG
>NZ_BAAGZI010000739.1:0-1227 GCF_054778695.1 Actinocorallia lasiicapitis | reverse complement strand
CTAGTACTACATGCCTAGATCTTGAGTGGGTTCCGGAGTTCAATCACCTGAGAGGGTGGGGGCATGCCACCTTGGTGGCATGCCCCCACCCTTTGAAGATAATGGCGCGGTAACCACTGAGGCGCTGGACGATTGGCGTGCGGAGTTCGATCTGTTGTGTGCCAGGTTCGAGGCACGATATTACCGCACGGAGTCGCGTGAGCATTTTCGGCAGTATCTGCGTGGCCTGCTGGCCCCGTTGGCACGAAAGAACTCATGGACGATCTCGGAATTCACGGGTGAGCGGCGGCCGACCGCGATCCAGCGGTTCATCAATTTGACGCCCTGGGACGAGAACGCTCTTCGTGATGACGTCCGTTCCTATGTGATGGAACATCTCGCCGACTCGAACGGGATCTTGATCGTCGACCCGACGGGATTCGCAAAGAAGGGAAAGAAATCCGCTGGCGTCCAGCGGCAGTACTCCGGGACACTCGGCCGGATCGACAACTGTCAGATCGGCGTTTTCCTCGCTTACGCCAATTCTAGCGGTGATCGGGCTCTCATCGACCGAGAACTGTATCTGCCCGAGACGTCCTGGTGCCGAGATGCCGAGAGGCGCGCCGAAGCGGGCATCCCGCAGGACGTCGCCTTCGCCACGCGCCCCCAACAGGCCCAAGTGATGATCAGCAGGGCGATCGAGGCGGGCGTGCCGTTCGCCTGGCTCGCCGCAGACGAGGAATTCGGGCAGAACCCTGGCTTTCGCGCCTATCTGGAAAGCCGCCAGATCGCCTACGCCGTCGCCGTCCCGAAAACCACCGACACCACGACGTTCTCCGTCAGCAAATACTCCAGCAACACGGTCGAAACCCTCGCGGCCACCCTTCATCCCGAAGACTGGATCCGCCGCTCCTGCGGAATCGGAATAAAAGGATTCCGCGTCTACGACTGGGCAGCAATTCCCACCTCCGATCCCGACCACCAACTGATATTCCGGCGCAACATCACCGACGGTGAGCTCTCCTACTTCCATTGCCACAATCCACGGCACGCAGATACCACCGAACTCGTCCGCGTCATCGGCGGCAGGTGGCCGATCGAAGAATGCTTCGAAGCAGCAAAACAAGAAGCCGGACTCGACCACTACCAATTCCGCCTCTACCGCGCCTGGTACCGGCACATCAGCATGGCCATGCTCGCCATGGCCTTTCTCGCCGTCCTGCGCCACTCCGCTAAAAAGGGGGACCT
>NZ_BAAGZI010000738.1:0-1266 GCF_054778695.1 Actinocorallia lasiicapitis | reverse complement strand
CGCCGGTCGCGGCGAGCTCGCCGCCGGCCAGCGTCAGGGCCAGCCGGCCGCCGGTGGCCCGCACCCGTCCCGCGGGCGCCAGAACCTCCCTGACCAGGCAGTTGAGGAGGGCCACCGTGGTGGCCTCGTCCGCGTCGGCACAGGTCAGCAGCACATCGGCTCCCGAAGGTAGTTGGGCCCGTCCGGGCCGTAGTGTTTGTTGACGTCGGCCGCGCCGGTGCGGCTCTTCGGTACGAGGGTTCCGGCGGTGAGCATCGCCTTGGTGGGCAGGCGTGCGGCGTCGAGGGTCCTGGCGCGCAGGAACGGATCGGTGACGGCCTCGTCGAGCCGGTCCCTGACCAGCGCGAGACCGCGGCGGAGCGGCAGCACGCCCCGCTCGGCGAAGCCGAAGGCCAGGGCGCCCGCGCACAGATGCAGAGTGATCGTGACGAAGACCTTCGCGAGGGCCTCGCGGTCGCCGACCAGCCGCGGATCGGCGAAATCGGCCGGGTCGTGGCGGTCGGCGGCGAACAGGGCGCTGTCGTTGTCCTTGACGACCAGTTCGCCGCGCGGTGTCACCGCGAGGTTCTGCTGGTGGGCCTCGAGCGCGATGCCGTGGTGTTCGAAGAGGCCCGCGTTCCAGGCGAACAGGGTGCGCAGGTAGGCGGAGAAGAAGGTCTCGGGGTCGTCGCCGAACTCGGCGAGCACCCCGGGGGCGAGCAGCGCCGCGACCGGCACGGAGTCGGGGACGGGCATCCGGCGCACCAGGTAGGCGAGATCGCCGCGGTGGCCGTAGGTCTGCTCGTCGGCGAGCAGGACGGGCACGTCCAGCTCGCGCGCGGCCTCGGCGAGCAGGCGCTGCACCTTCGCGCCGTCGGCCAGCGCCGCCGGTTTCACGGCGCGGACGTTGCGGGCGCCGAGCGTGCTGACCGGCATCGGCACCTTGACGTGGTCGCGGGCCGTGACGGCGAGGGTCCGCATCGACAGGGTCGGCGTGACCTCCAGGAACCGGGCGACGGGCCCGTCGACCAGGCCGCGCCTGACCGTCAGCGGATGGACGGGGAAGACCGTCCCGGCGGGGAGGCCGAGCGCGTCGGGCGTCGGCCACCACTCGGGGAGGACGCCGGTGGCGTTCGCCTCGGGGACGGTGGTCCAGCAGAGCGGGAACGTCGGCTGGAACTCGGGGGCGTAGGCGCGCAGTTCGGCCTCGGTGAGGCCCGGTTTGGCGCGGCCGAGCGGGTGGACGGGGTGGGGGAGCCGGGCGGCGAGCGCGTCGTGCCGGGTCGG
>NZ_BAAGZI010000737.1:0-1268 GCF_054778695.1 Actinocorallia lasiicapitis | reverse complement strand
CCTCGCCCGGCGGGCCTACGGCCTCGGCCGGGCCGCCGAGGCCGACCAGTGGAGCCGGAAGGCCGCCGACGCCGTCCTGGCCGCCGGAGTGGACGAGCGGACCGGCGACTCCCTGACGGACGCCGCCTGGATCCAGGCGGCGCTCGAACAGCACACGTCGGCGCTCGACCTGTTCGCGAGCGGTCTCGCGGCACGGCCCGAACCGTATGTGGAGGCGCGCCAGCAGGCGGGCAGAGCGTACGTCCTGCAGTTCATGGGGCGGATCGACGAGGCGAACACCGCGGCCCTGGCGTCGCTGGCCGCGGCGACGGCCTCCGGCAGCGTCCACGCCCAGGTGATGGCGCTCAGTATGCGCTGCCTGGTGGCCGTGCACCGCGGCGACCCGGGCGCCGCCCTCGCGTTCGGCCGCAGCGCCTTCGCGCTGAGCCGCGCGGAGCGCAGCCAGTGGACCGCCGTCGCCGGCTGCCTCCTCGGCCAGGCCCATCTGCTCAACGGGGATCCCCGGCGGTGCGTCCGGATGATGACGGCCGCGGGTGGCGGCCGCGAGCTGCCGGACGTGGACCGGCTGCACCGGCCGTTCTTCTTCGAGGCGCTCTCGGCGGCGTCGTTGCTGATCCACGACGCGGAGTCCTGCCGCCGATGGGCCGACCTGGCCGAGGAGAGCGCGGCCCACACCGGGCTCAGGCTCAGGGAGGGCACCGCGCAGCTGACACGGTCGTTCGCGCTGCTGGCGTCCGGCGACGTCGCGCAGGCCGTCGCCCAGTCCCGTTTCGCCGCACAGACCTTCACCCTCGCCGGGGACTCGCTGCGCACGGGACGGGCTCATCTCGTGACGGGCATCGCGCTGACCGGAGCCGACCCCCGCGGCGCGGTCGCCGACCTCGACCAGGCCAAACGGCTTTTCGCGCTGGTGGGCGCCACCGGCCCCTACCTGAAAGCCGACCGGGAGCAGCAGCGGGCCGTCGCGCTGGGCGGCCAGGACGGCTGGCACAGCGCCCTCGCGGGGCTGACCGAACGCGAACTCAAGATCTGCGAACTGCTCGCGCAGGGCTCCACCAACCGGGAGATCGCCGGGCTGCTGTTCGTCAGCGCGAAGACCGTGGAAGCCTCGATGACCCGGATCTTCGCGAAGCTCGGGGTCACCTCCCGGGTCGCGGCGGCGGCGCTGATCTCCTCCTCCCTACGCGACCGCTAGTACTACATGCCTAGATCTTGAGTGGGTTCCGGAGTTCAATCACCTGAGAGGGTGGGGGCATGCCACCTTGGTG
>NZ_BAAGZI010000736.1:0-1274 GCF_054778695.1 Actinocorallia lasiicapitis | reverse complement strand
GCCGTCGTCGCCAGGGACGCCGCCGGGCTCCGCGAAGGGCTCCAGGCGCTCGCCGCGGGCGACCCGCACCCGGCCGTCGTCAGCGGGATCGCCGCCGGAACCCCCGGCAAGCCCGTGTTCGTGTTCTCCGGCTACGGCGCGCAGCGCGCCGGAATGGCCCGTTCCCTGCTGGACGAGGAGCCGGGCTTCGCCGAGGCCATCGACGACCTCGACGCCCTGTTCCAGGAGGAGGCCGGGCTCGAACTCTGGGACCTCCTGGAGAGCGGCCGGATGCCCGAAGGCCCCGCCGAGATCATGCCGGTGCTGTTCGCCGTGCAGATCGGGCTGGCCCGGATGTGGCGCGGCTACGGGGTCGAGCCGTCGGCCGTCATCGGGCACTCGATGGGCGAGGTCGCCGCGGCCGTCGTCGCGGGGCGGCTCACCCTGGGCGACGGCGTCAAGGTGATCATCCGCCGGTCGCGGCTGATGACCGCGCTGGTCGGCGGCGGCGGGATGGCCGTCCTCGGCTGCGGGCAGGCCGAACTCGACACCTACGACGGTCCCGCCGTCCACCCCGCGGTGCTGTCGTCGCCCAAGCAGACCGTGGTCACCGGCGAGTCCGACGCGATCGACGCCGTCCTGGCCTGGGCGGAAGGGCTCGGCTACCTCGCCCGCAAGGTGCAGGCGGAAGGCGCGGGCCACTCGCCGCAGGTCGAGCCGCTGCTGCCCGAGCTGCGGGAGCTGCTGGCCGAGCTCCAGCCCACCGAGGGCACCCTGCCGATGTACACGACCGCGCTGGACGACCCGCGCGCCCTGATCAACGGCGACCTCCCGCTGGATGCGGCCTACTGGGCGGCCAACCTGCGCAACCCGGTCCGGCTCGCCGACGCCGTCACGGCCGCGGGCCAGGACGGGCACCGCGCGTTCGTCGAGATCAACGCCCATCCGATCCTGTCGCACGCCGTCGGCGAGACCCTGGAGGGCTCCGGCGCGCTGGTCGCCCACTCGCTGCGTCGCGCCCCCAAGGGCCAGGAGACCGACGACACCGTCCACTTCCACACCCAGCTCGCGACCCTCGCCGTCCACGGCCACACCATCGCGACCGCCACCGACGGCGGCCTGGTCGATCTGCCGCTCACCCCGTGGCGGCACGAACGCCACTGGGTCACCGGCGCCCGCCGCTCCACGGGCCCCGACGTGCACCCGCTGCTCGGCTCGCACGTCGAACTGCCCGGCGAGGACCGGCACGCCTGGCAGTCGGCCGTCACCTGGGACGCCCCGCACCTGCCGCTCGC
>NZ_BAAGZI010000735.1:0-1277 GCF_054778695.1 Actinocorallia lasiicapitis | reverse complement strand
GCGGCGCGGGTGCTGCCGGCCGATCTGGCCCGCCACGCCGGGCTCGCCGGAGCGGAACTACCGGCGGGGGAGCGGTGGCGGATCCTCAAGGCCGCCTCCGACGACGCGCTGACCAGGGTCGCGACCGACGAGGCGATCGCGCACCTGCGGCGGGCCTGCGAGATCTGCGTCGAGCCCGCCCACCGGATCGTCCTGCTGCTCGACCTCGGCCGCACCCTCGGCCACGCCGGTCAAGATCGCGGTGAGATGTGGCGGGTCTACGAGGAGGCCGCCGCACTCGCCGTCGAGCTGGGCGAGCCCGCGCTGCTCGGCCGGGCCGCGCTGATCCTCGACCACGCCGAGGACGACCCCGCCCACCGCACCCTCCGCCGCGACCTGCTCCGCACCGCCTACCAGGCGATCACCGGCAAGGAGCCGGGCGGCCACCCGCCCGCCCGGCTCGCCGACGAGCTCAGCCTGACCATCACCACCTGGGCGCGCGACGGCGACGACGACGAGGCGCTCGCGTTCAGCCTCTGGGCCAGGTACGACACCATCTGGGGGCTCGGCAACGCCGCCGAACGGGTGCAGATCACCGCCGAGATGACGGCCGTCGCCCGCCGCCGCGACGACCGGCTGACCGAGCAGTTCGCGGCGTCGCTGCACTGGGTGGGGCTGCTGGAGCTCGGCGATCCGGGCTACCTCGACCAGTGGCGGAGATTCCTGCGGCTGGCCGAGCGGCTCGGCACCCAGCGGTTCGCGATGGCGTCGCTGGTCGACACCGCGATCATCGAGGTCCTGCGCGGCCGGTTCGCCGCCGCGTGGGAGCTGCTCGCGCGGGCCATCGCCCACGAGGAGAACCATCCTGAGTTCGGCTATATGGCCGTGCACCTGCAGTGGACCGTCCTGCTGCCGCAGGGCAGGGCCGCCGAACTGGAGGAGATCCGCAGGACGGCCGCCGCCGCGGGCCACCCCTACCCGGGGCTGCTGGAAGGCATCAACGCGCTGCGCCGCGGCGATCTGGAGACGGCGCTCCGGCACCGCGACTCCGGCCCCTACCACCGGGTCTACCAGCCGCTCGCCCTGCGGTTCCAGGCCGAACTGGCCGCCGAGTCCGGCGACCGTGAGCTGGCGGCACTCGTCAGGGAGCAGCTCGCGCCGCACCGCGGCCAGTGGCTGGTCTCGCTGTACGGATGCGACATCAGCGGGCCCGTCGATCTGTGGCTGGCCCGGCTGGACGCCGCCGAAGGCCGCTGGGCCGAGGCCGTCGCGGGGTTCCGGGCGGCGGTGGCGGCCGC
>NZ_BAAGZI010000734.1:0-1296 GCF_054778695.1 Actinocorallia lasiicapitis | reverse complement strand
GTCGCGGAGGCGCCGTCGCGGTGGGCGTCGGCGCCGAGCTCACGGCAGAGCTGCCGGCCCCCGGCCAGGACCGCCGAATGCAGCTCCTCGGCGGGGCTGCCGGAGGACCGGCCCGCCTGGGCGAGCTGGGTGAACCTGCGGCGCATCTCCGCCGCGGTCATGGTGTGGCCGAGCGTCTCGCGGAGCAGGTCGATGGGGGCGGCAGCAGGGGCGGGGGGCATCTGTCGTCCTGTCACGGGCAGCCGCCGGCCTCGACGAGGTAGCGGACGCACAGGGCACCGTCTTCCCGGAGCCTCCAGTCCCAGTCCTTGGCGAGCATGTCGAGCAGCCACAGCCCGCGTTCGGACTCCGCGTCGGGGTCGTGGCCGTCGCTGCGGCGGGGGAGCCGCGGCCCGCCCGCGTCGGTCACCTCGACCCGGACGTGCCGGGCGGTGATCGCGACCTCCACCCGGACGCGCCCGCCGGGAGCGCCCGACCTGCTGTGCAGGCAGGAGTTGGTGAAGACCTCCGACAGCAGCAGGACCGCGTCGTCGGCCGCCGCGTGCTCGGGCCCGAGGAGCGAGGTGAGCCAGCGGCGGGCGTGGGCGATCTGGTCGATCTGTCCGGGGAAGGAACGTTCGGCTGTTCTCGGTGCGGTGGCCGGTCTGGGGCGGCGGTGGACGCCGACGGGTTCTGGCTGGTTCATCACGCCTCGATGTGGCTGAACAGCTCGCGCCGTGTCCTGACGCCGAGCTTCTTGTAGATGCGGTGGAGGTGGTTGCCGACGGTCCGGCGGGAGAGGACGAGCCTCTCGCTGATCTCTTTGTCCGACAGGCCGCGGGCGGCCAGGAAGGCGATGTCGCGTTCCCGTCCGGTGAGGGGCCTGAGCATGGTCATGGTGGTCAGGGCCGGGGTGTGGGCCCCTTCGCACAGCGCGCTCTGCGCCCGGGCGAACCGGGCGGCCAGGGTCGCGGTGCGTTCGTCGCCGTCCGCGCGTGCGTGCTGCGCCAGTTCGGCGTAGGCCTCGGCGGCGTAGAGGGCCGCGCCGCAGCCGGTGAAGGTGTCGGCTGTCTCTCTCAGCAACGCCAGGTCGCCGGTGGCCAGCGCCCGGGTGTAGTCGAGCCGCGCCCGCAGGAACGGCCCTTCGACCGGGACCTGCCAGAACGGTCTGGCGGCGCGGGCGAACCCCAGCCGTCCCATCTCGTGGACGAGGACGGCGACGTCCCCGTAGGCGCCGTCGGCCATCGCCCGGGCGGCGGCCTCGCGCAGCCCGTGCTCGCCCGACAGATGCCCTTCGGCCGTGGTGGCGGTCCGTGC
>NZ_BAAGZI010000733.1:0-1304 GCF_054778695.1 Actinocorallia lasiicapitis | reverse complement strand
GCACCTCCGTCGTCGGCGGGCTCGCCCCCCGGGCGCTCGCGTTCGTCGCGCTCGACCTGCGCCGGCTGGACGCCCTGGTCGAGGTCGACGAGGAGTCCCGCACGGCACGGCTCCAGGTCGGGCTCCGCGGCCCGCGCGTGGAGGAACTGCTCGGCGAGCACGGCTACACCCTCGGCCACTTCCCGCAGTCGTTCGAGTGGGCGTCGGTCGGCGGGTTCGCCGCGGCGCGCTCCAGCGGCCAGTCGTCCGCCGGCTACGGCCGGTTCGACGAGCTGGTCGTCGCGATGACCGTCGCGACGCCCACCGGGACGATCACCGTGGGCCGCGCCCAGAAGTCGGCCGCGGGCCCCGACCTGCGCCAGCTCTTCCTCGGTTCGGAGGGCGCGTTCGGCGTCATCACCGAGGTCACCGTGCGGATCCGGCCCGTCCCCGCCGCCAAGGTCTACGAGGGCTGGAAGTTCGCCGACTTCGCCACCGGCTCCGCCGCTCTGCGCAAGCTGATCCAGGACGGCCCCGTGCCGACCGTGCTGCGGCTGTCCGACGAGACCGAGACCCTGGTCGGGCTGGCCCGCGCCAGCTCGGTCGGCGAAGGCGGCAGCGGCTGCCTGGCGATCGTCGGGTTCGAGGGCGAGCCCGAGGAGGTCGCCGACCGGCGGGCCAAGGTCGCCGAGCTGCTCGCGGCGGCCGGGGGAGAGCCGCTGGGCACCGAACCGGGCGACGCCTGGGCGCACGGCCGGTTCGCCGCGCCCTACCTGCGCGACGCCCTGCTCGACGTCGGCGCCTTCGTGGAGACCCTGGAGACCACGACCTTCTGGTCGAACCTCCCCAACCTCTACCAGGCCGTCAGGGACGCCCTGCCCGGACATCTGGTGATGTGCCACATCTCCCATGTGTACGCCAGCGCCGCGTCGCTCTACTTCACGATCGTCACCCCCGGCATCGACTGGGACACCGCCAAACCGGCCGTCAACGCGGCGATCATCGGGGCGGGCGGCTCGATCAGCCACCACCACGGCGTCGGCTCCGACCATCTCGCGGCCTACGCCGACGAGCTCGGACCGGTCGGCGTCCGGGTGCTGCGGGCGATCAAGGCGGAACTCGACCCCCACGGCATCCTCAACCCGGGCATCCTGGTCCCGTGAGGACTTTCCTGGCGGTGGTGAACCCCACCGCGGGCGGCTCGGCGTCCGCCCGCACACTCATCCCCCTGGCCCGCAGGCTGCGCGAGGCGGGCGCGGTGCTGACCGTCGAGTACAGCCGCGACCTCGGCCACGCCCGCGAACTGGCCCGCGCGGCCGCCGGGC
>NZ_BAAGZI010000732.1:0-1308 GCF_054778695.1 Actinocorallia lasiicapitis | reverse complement strand
GATGGCGTCGGCCGCGGCGATCCCGCCGCGCAGCGCGGCGGTGAGTTTGTGGTGGTCGGCGGCCAGCCGGACGAGCCAGGTGAGCTGGTCGGCGGCGCGCAGCGCCGGGTCGGCCCGTTCGATCAGCTCGGTGAAGTGGGCGGCGTGGGCGGCGCGGATCCGGTCGCGTTCGCCGGATTCGGCCAGGCGTTCCAGACCGTAGGCGCGGATGGTCTCCAGGAGCCGGTACCGGCCGTCCTCGGTGACGGTGACCAGGGATTTGTCGGCGAGGGCGTCGAGCAGGTCGAGGAGGTCGGCGCCGTCGGCGCAGACCTGTTCCGCGGCCTCCAGGGTCGCGCCGCCCGCGAAGATCGCGAGCCTGCGCAGGACGGTCCGCTCGTCGGCGGCCAGCAGGTTCCAGCTCCAGTCGATCACCGCGCGCAGCGTCTGGTGGCGGGGGAGCGCGATCCGCGAACCGCCGGTCAGCACCCGGAACCGGTCGTCGAGCCGGACGGCGAGCTGCTCGGGCCCCAGGGTCCGCAGCCGCGCGGCGGCCAGCTCGATGGCGAGCGGCAGCCCGCCGAGCGCGTCGATCAGCTCGGCCATCACCGGGGTCTCGACGACGTTGGGCCGCCCGTACAGCAGCTCGACGGCCGCGGTCGTCGCGAGGGTCGGCACCCGCCACACCTGCTCGCCCGGCGTGCCCAGCGGCACCCGCGAGGTGATGACGATCCGCGCCGACCCGTCGCCGCCGACCGCGTGCGCGGTCCGCGCCGTCCGGACGATCTCCTCGATGACGTGCAGCGCCCCGCCGGTGAGGTGTTCGGCGTTGTCCAGCACGAGCAGCATCCGTCTGGTCCTGACGGCCCGCAGCACCGCGGGCAGCGCCCCGTCGCGGTCGCGTTCCACCCCGAGGACGGTCCGCACCAGTTCGGCGGCGGTGTCGAGGGACGCGTCGGCGGGCAGCGGACCCAGCTCGACGAAGAGCACCCCGCTGAAGGCGCTGTGGTCGCTGTACTCGGCGGACAGCCGCGCCGCGAGCTCCCGCGCGAGCGCCGTCTTGCCCTCGCCGCCGGGCCCGACCAGCGTGACCGCGCCGCACGCGGGGACGATCTCCTGGAGGTACCGCAGGTCGACCTCCCGGCCGACCAGCCCGGTGTCGAGCTCCCGCAGCCGTGCGCCGGCCCGGTCGAAGGTCTCGGCGAGTTCGGCCGTGACGGCCAGTGCCTCGGGCGCGGACTCCAGCCCGGAACCGTCGAGCAGGTCGCCCTGGCGCTGGGCGAGGGCCTCGATGAGCAGCAGCCGTTCGCGGCCGGTGTCGGCGTGCGA
>NZ_BAAGZI010000731.1:0-1314 GCF_054778695.1 Actinocorallia lasiicapitis | reverse complement strand
CCAGCGCCAGCAGCCCGGCCGTCGCCCAGCCCAGGTCGGTGCCGGGCCCGCCGGGGTCGAGCGTCAGGATCGACAGCCCCGACAGGCGCTGGTCGACCAGCTCCGGCCGGTGCAGTCCCGCTTCCAGCAGCAGCCGGGACGGGTGCAGCGCCAGCCCGATCGTGGCGGGCAGGAGCAGCAGCGGCGGTGTCAGGACGACGATGGCGAGGTCGGAGCGGCGGGCCGTCCGGAAGAACAGCGCCGAAAGGCCGCACAGCACGGCGAGGAGCAGCCAGGTCAGCGGCACGAACGCCATCGCGACGGTCAGCAGGACTGCCAGCCCCCACGCGGCGCGGCGCGCCTGCCGGGCGTCGATGAGTCCTTCGGGCTGGCGCAGGACGCGCGCGCCGAGCAGCCCCATCAGCGGCAGCTGCACCGCGACGACGCAGGTGCCGAACCGTCCGGCGGCGACCGCGCCGGACACGACGGGCAGCAGTGCGTACGCGATCGCCACCCAGATCCGGATCGCGCTGGCGGGCACCCGGCGCCGCCCGATCAGTTTGGCGGCGCGCCGTCCGACGGGCAGCCCGGCGGGGACGAGCCGTTTCGCCGCGAGGTAGGCCGTCAAGCCCGACAGCGGGACGCAGCCGACGAGGATCACCAGCATCGCGAGCCATGGTTTGCCGAGCGTCAGGTAGGAGAGCAGCCCGAGGACGGCCAGGTAGGGCGGGGCCGCGTCGGCCGAGCCGAGCCCGGCCTCGTGCCAGCCGGACACGTACGCGCCCCACAGTTCGGACGCGCTCCCCCACGCGGGCACGAGCGCGCCGCCGCCGAGCCGTCCGCCCAGCAGCGACCGTTCCGCGAGGAAGGTCACGAAGGTCAGCACGAGCAGGACGATCACGCTGGGGTGGGCGATGATCCGGCGGATGATGCCGAGGCCCTTGTCGTCCTGCGGGCCGTCCTCTTCGTCCTCGGCGCCGTACTCGGTGGGCGCGATCAGCGCGCCGGCCCGTTCGGCGAGCCGCCGCAGCGTCACCCAGTGCGGCTGGAACCGCCGCACCACCCGGTAGACGCTGGTGCGGCCGTTGGAGCGGGCGGCGCGCAGCGAACGCAGGCCGAGCGGGTCGGTCAGGACGTCCCGGACGGCGGCGAGCTCGTCGCGGAGCGCCAGCGGCTTCTTCGCGATCAGGAAGCCGATCATCCGGAACAGCGAGCCGATCATCAGCCGGAAGAAGATCCAGAGCATGGGCCGGAGCGGCAGGTTCGCCAGCAGCACCAGCATCGCGTTGCGCCGGTCGAGCCGCCGCCGCGCGACGGCGTGCGCCCGCCGGCCGC
>NZ_BAAGZI010000730.1:0-1315 GCF_054778695.1 Actinocorallia lasiicapitis | reverse complement strand
TGGTGTCGGAGGCGTCCGGGCGGGGCCGGTTGCGGGCGCGGCGGCCGACCGTGTCGACGTCGACGCCCGGGATGTTGGCCTGCGCGAACGCCATCCACTCGTGGCCGCGGAACTCGGCGGTGCGGAGCTTCGCGCTGAGCACGGGACGGCCGTCGGGCGCGGTCACCGGGTGGAGGCCGTCGGGGCGGACGCCGACGATGACGGGCGCGCCGTGCAGCGGGATGAACGCGCCGGCGCGCGGGTCGGACCAGGGCAGCGTGATCTGCTGGTCGCCGAGCTGGATGACGACGCCCTCGCCCTGGACGGCCCAGGCGGTGCCGCCGAGCAGGTTGATCTGCGGCGAGGACAGGAAGCTGGCGGTGAACACGGTCGCGGGGTCGTCGTAGACCTGCTGCGGGGTGCCGAGGTCCTGGAGGACGCCGTCGCGCATGATGCCGATGCGGTCGGCGAGGGTCAGGGCCTCGACCTGGTCGTGGGTGACGTAGATGGTGGTGGCGCCGAGGCTGCGGACCATGCCGCCGAGCTCGGTGCGCAGTTCGGTGCGCAGCGAGGCGTCGAGGGAGGACAGCGGTTCGTCCATCAGGAAGACCTGCGGGTCGCGGACCATCGCCCGGCCCATCGCGACGCGCTGCCGCTGCCCGCCGGACAGGGTGGCGGGGCGGCGGGCGAGCAGGGTGTCGAGGCCGAGCGCGCGGGCCATCTCGGTGACCTTGCCGTGGGTCTCGGTGGCGTCCTCACCGGCCAGTTTCAGCGGGAAGCTGATGTTCTCTCGGACGCTGAAGTGCGGGTAGAGCGCGCCGCTCTGGAAGATCATGGCGACGTCGCGGTCCTTGGGCGGGAGCTCGTTGGCGAGTTTCCCGCCGAGCCACAGGTCACCCGAGGTGATCTCCTCGAGGCCGGCGATCATCCGCAGGACGGTGGACTTGCCGCAGCCGGACGGGCCGAGCAGGACGAACACTTCGCCGTCCCGGATGTGCAACCGCATGTTGTCCACGATGCACTGGTCGGACGAGTAGAACTTGCTCACACCGTCGAGGACGACGTCGGCCATGCGGGGTCCACCTTGCGCGCCAAAAGAGTTGATCGGAATGTGTGCCAGCGCACAATCTAGGGCAAACCCGAAAAGAAAAGAAGCTTTCCCATATCCTAGACCGTTAAGACTGCGTTACTTACCGGTCAGTAGCAGTTCGCCCAGGTCAAGGCGGCGGCGCAGTTCCGCGGAGTCGGCCGCGACCGCGGTGACCAGGGCGCCCTCACCCGCGAGCGGCAGCACGCCGTAGCCGTCGCCGCCGAGCGCGCGGCGCGCAAGGCCGGG
>NZ_BAAGZI010000729.1:0-1316 GCF_054778695.1 Actinocorallia lasiicapitis | reverse complement strand
CGCTCGGCTCGGCGCCCGGACGTCCCGGCGACAAGGCCGCGTCCGGGTCGGTGGCGGCGCTCGTCACCCGGGGCGTGGACGCGCTCGACCCCTACTTCGCGCGGTACCTGCCGCAGCTCGTGGTCGCGGCCGTCGTGCCGGTGTGCGTGCTGGCGGTGCTGGCCGTCGCCGACCCCGGCACCGCGCTGATCGTCGCGATCACCCTGCCGCTGATCCCGATCTTCGGGTTCCTCATCGGGACCTACACCGAGGCCAGGACGGCCCGGCAGTGGAGCTCGCTGGAACGGCTCGCCGGACATTTCGCCGATGTGGTGACCGGGCTGGCGACGCTGAAGGTGTTCGGGCGGGCCCGGTTCCAGGCGTCGGAGATCCAGCGGGTGTCGCGGGAGCACCGCGTCGCGACGATGGCGTCGCTGCGGATCGCGTTCCTGTCGGCGCTGGTGCTGGAGCTGGCCGCGACCATCTCGGTGGCGGTCGTCGCCGTGACGGTCGGGTTCCGGCTGCTCGACGGGGGGATCACCTTCCAGCTCGCGCTGTTCCTGCTGATCCTCGCGCCGGAGGCTTATCTGCCGCTCCGCCAGGTCGGCGCCCAGTTCCACGCCGCGCAGGAGGGGCTGGCCGCCGCCGACCGGCTGTTCGCCGAGATCCGTCCCGCGGTGGCCGCGCCCGCGCCGGGGCCCACGACCGTCACCGCTGACGAGCTGGTGCTCCGCGACGGCCTCGCCCCGATCTCCTTCACCGCCGAACCCGGCACGATCACGGCCCTGACCGCGCCGTCGGGCAGCGGCAAGTCCAGCCTGTTCGCCGCGCTGCTCGGCTTCCACACCCCGGTGTCCGGCGCCCTCACCCGGCTCTCGCGCGACCAGGTCTCCTGGCTTCCCCAGCATCCGACGCTCTTCGAGGACACGATCGCCGCGAACCTCGCCGTCCCCGTCCCGGACGCCCCCGCCGAAGCCGTCCGCGCCGCCGCCGCCCAGACCGGAGTCCTCACCTTCACCACCCTCGACACCCGTCTCGGCCCCGACGGCGCCGGCCTGTCCGCGGGGCAGCGCCAGCGCGTCGCCCTGGCTCGCGTCGCCCTGCGCTGCGCCCTCCTCGACACCCCCGTCCTCCTCCTCGACGAACCCACCGCCCACCTCGACGTCCAGACCGAACTCGACCTCGCCGACACCATCACCGCCCTCACCACCGGCCGCACCACCCTCCTGGCCACCCACCGCCCCACCCTCGCCACCCGCGCCCACCAGACCGCCACCCCCCACCCCGAACCCCAGAAAGCGGTGCCCGCATGACCCACGACACCACCCGCGGCCCCG
>NZ_BAAGZI010000728.1:0-1317 GCF_054778695.1 Actinocorallia lasiicapitis | reverse complement strand
CGATGACCAGACCGAAGCCCAGCCACCTATTATTTGGCACTGACTTTTAGCACGCTGTTGAGTTCTCAAGAAACGGTGTCGCACCATTTTCCACCCTTGCGGGCTTCCTTCGGAGCAACCCTTCTAACTTACCAGGCTCGGAGAGTTTGTCAACTTCCGTCCCTGTTTGCTCATTTTCGTACCCTTTCGGGCCGTTTCAGAGCAACCCCGCTAATCTACCAGCACTGTCCGGAGTGTCAAACTCCGTCCCGTTCTGTCTGTTTCGGACGTGGCAAGCCACGCCTGTTCCAGGCGGTTCGAGTGGGTTCCTCAGCCGTTCGGCCGCCCCTCGGTGTGACCCTTGTGGCGTCCCGCGCTCGGCGAGGCGAAGAGAAACATATGCCCGGCCGCACCGAACGTCAAACCAAGACTCGGTGGTATCTCCGGCGGGCCGAAACGGCCCGCCGGAGGGGGTCAGAAGGGCCAGTCCGCCGACCTTCCCGCTTCCAGGGTGGAGATCATCGAGAAGGCGTGGTCGGACAGCCCGCCGAAGGTGTGGCGGTTGAGCCGGCCCGAGGGGCCATGGCCGTGGCGGTACCCGGCGAGGTTCCAGGTGTAGACCGGGATCTTCGCCGGGACGTGCGACGCCGGGTCCGTCCCGTCGGCACCGGCCCACACCTGCTCGTCCGTCACGATGACGACCCGGTCGTGGTTCCGGTAATGGGCGCGGACGGCCGCGGCGGTCTCGGTTCCGCCGAGATCACCGAACCGCTCCACCACCTTCAGCACGGATTCGCCCCTGGTGAACGGGACCACCGCGTGCGCGCTGCCGAACTGGACGAGGTCCGCGTGCTCCGCCCGCAGCGCCAGTGCTGAGCCGAACACGGCGGCGGTGTCCGCGAACGTCAGTTCCGAACGTTCGGACGTCGCCCAGAACATCGATCCCGACCGGTCGACCAGCACCAGCGTCCGCCCCGGCAGCGCCGGCACCTCGGCGAGCGACGCGTTCAACGCCTGCTCCAGCGCCCACGCCCAGCGCAGCGACGGCACCGACCGGTACGCCGACAGATACCGCATCGGCAGGACGCGCTCCCCGCCGTCCCGTGCCGCGATCCGCGCGGCGACCGGCGCCACGACCTCGTCCGGAACACCCGCCTTGTCGAGATTGCGAAGGTTGCGGAGGGTCGCCAGATGGCCCAGGGACGGCAGGAGCGCCGTCCAGGCCCGTGCGTCGAGCGGGCCCTGGAGCCAGCCGGCGACCGACTCCCACGTCATGCCCGCCGCGCGCAGGTGCGCCTGGGCGTCCGGCAGGTCGAGCAGCGCGCGCCGTTCGGCGAC
>NZ_BAAGZI010000727.1:0-1320 GCF_054778695.1 Actinocorallia lasiicapitis | reverse complement strand
AGCCGGGCTCGTTCGACGGCCTGCACGTCACCTGCGGGGTCGCCGAACCGCCGTGGCGGTGGATCGAGGCGCTCAGGACGGGCGGTGTCGGGGTGCTGCCGTGGAGCCCGGCCTACGGCGGCGGCCACCGGCTCCGGCTGGTCCGCACCGGCCCCGAGGAGGCGATCGGTGAGCTCCACGGGGCGTGCGGCTACATGATGCTGCGGTCGCAGCGGTTCCCGCGCGGCCGGGTCTTCGAGTTCCTGCACGACTGGGACGACCGCGCCATCAACTCGGCCGACTACACCGCCGAAGAGCTGACCGGCCCGACCGGCGAGGCCCGCCAGGGCGCCGACCTGCTGGTCACGGCGCTGGCGCCGGGGATGTCCGCCCAGCTCTACGGCCGGGCGGGCGGCACCGGGCTGCTCCTGCACGAGACCTTCCCCGATGCCCGCACCACCGGCTCCTGGGCCCTTCTGGAGGACGGCGAACTGCACGCCCACGGCCCCCGCGACCTGTTCTCCGAGCTGCTGAAGGCCCGCGCCCGCTGGGACGCGCTGGGCCGTCCCGCCCGCGACCGCTTCACCCTCCGCCTCACCCCCGGGTCCCAGACCCTGCTGCTCGACGGCGCGCCCGTCCACTGATCACCGGGTAGATCGCAGGGTGGAGGGCCGATCCTCCGGCAGGCGGACCGTTCTGTCAGAGGCACGGGGCAGACTGGTCCGAGACGTACGGGGAAGACCGGCGAGGGGGGCGGAGAAGGACCGGTGGGGATCCTGGCGAGGCGGCCCGGGGGCTGGCCGACGCCATGGGACGTGGGGCTTCCGCTGCTCATGGTGGTCTGCCAGATCTTCGTCGCGCCCTGGCTCGCTGAACAGTCCCACCGTCCGATGCCGCCGATCGAACGGGGCGTCGGGCTGCTCTGCTACCTGTCGTGCGCCTTCGTCCTGGTTTGGCGGCGGCGCTACCCCGAACTGGTCTTCGGCTATGTGTGCCTCGTCGTGTTCGTCGCGGGGTTCTGGTTCTCGGAGTTCGCGACAGAGGGCGCGGTGCCGCCGCAGGTCGTGGCGCTGTTCTCGCTCGCCGCCCACCGGGACGCGCAGAAGGCGCTGGCGGGGGTGGTGCTGGCGGCCGTCGCGGCGTTCCCCAGCCAGCTTCCGAAGGACGTCGCCGAGCAGGCGTCGACCTTCCTGTTCGGGCTGGGGCTGACCGTGCTGTTCGCCGCGCTCGGCCAGACCCGCTACCACCGCAGGGCGCACCGGGCCGAGGTGGCCGCGCGCGTCGCGGGCGCCGAGCAGGAGCGAAGACGGGCGGCGGCGGCCGAACGCGAACGGCTCGCCC
>NZ_BAAGZI010000726.1:0-1331 GCF_054778695.1 Actinocorallia lasiicapitis | reverse complement strand
GGCGGCCGCGGCGGGCCCGGCCGCGGCCCACGCCCAGTTGATCTCCGCGACCCCGGCGGCCGGCGGGATCGGGCCGTTTCCGAAGGAGATCGTGCTGACCTTCAGCGACGACGTGATCCTGCCGAAGGTCCTGCTCACCGACGCCAAGGGCAACCAGGCGCCGGTCGGCCGGGTCGAGACCAAGGGCAATGTGGTGACTCTGCCCGTCACTTCACGCTTGCCTCCGGGTTCCTACACCGTGGCGTGGCGGATCGTTTCCGCCGACGGCCATCCCGTGCAGGACACCTACCGGTTCACCGTCGAAGGGGTCCAGGAGACGGCCGCGCCGGAGTCCGGCGAGGACGACGGCGGCAGGCCAGCCTGGCTCTGGGGCCTGATCGGGCTGGCCACCTTGGCCGCGGTCGGCGGCGGCATCGCCTGGGCGCTCCGATCGCCGACCGAATAGTTCAGGTCATTTCGGGACGAACACCCGGAGCTGCTTCGGATGCTTCCGGAAATGGACCGGCGTTCCGACGTCGCGGGTCTCCCCGTCGTGGGCGACCCGCAGCGTCGGATCGGCGTGATCCAACCGCAGGGACGGGACCAGCCGGCGCCGGTAGTCGGGCGAAAGGTGCAACTGCCCCGTCATGACGGCCGCGATCGCCCGGATCCGGCGCAGCCGCGACCCCGCCTCGACGATCCGGACGTCCAACAGCCCGTCATCCAGGCCGGCCCGCCAGGTCGGGGCCGCGCCGCGCGACCGGTACGCGCAGTTGCCGATGAACGCCAGCCACACCCGGCGCGGACGCCCGTTGATCGTGACTTCGACCGGTTCGGCCCGGTACAGCACCTTCGCCGCCGCGACGGCCAGCGCGGGCCACTTGCCGAGCCGGTTCTCCAGCCGCTCACGCCGGTCGACCAGCTCGGCGTAGGCCCCGAAACTGGCCGTGTTCAGGAACGGGATCCCGTTCACGGTCGCCACGTCGACGGCGGCCAGGCTGCCTTCGCGGTAGGCGTCCACGGCGTCGGCGACGGTCTCGATGCCGAGGGCCCGCGCGAAATGGTTGAGGGTCCCGGCCGGGACGACCAGCAGCGGGATGTCATGACGGAGCGCGGCCTCGGCGGCGGCGCCGACAGTCCCGTCACCGCCGCAGACGGCCAGGACGTCCGCCCGCGCGGCGGCGGCGTCGAGATCGGCTTTGAGATCGCCGGTCGGCTGGAAGAACTCGGCCTCCGGCAGGTCGAGCTCGATCTCGTCGCCCGTGTAGACCACCACCCTGGCCCCGCCCGGCCGGGGCGGCTCCTTGGTCAGCCGGGCGACCCGCGCCGGGCCCGGCAGCGGCGGCCACAGC
>NZ_BAAGZI010000725.1:0-1334 GCF_054778695.1 Actinocorallia lasiicapitis | reverse complement strand
GGCCCGCCACGACGGCCGCGACGAGCCCGGGCCGCCGCCGGACGGCCGCACAGCCGAGCCCGACGGCCAGCAGCGCCGGCCAGCACAGATAGAACTGCTCCTCGACGGCCAGCGACCACAGATGGCTGAGCGGCGCCGCCGACCCGGCGACGGCCCAGTAGTCGACCTGCGCGACGATCGCGTACCAGTTGGAGACATAGCCGAGCGCGGCGAGCGTCTGCCCGTTGGTGGTGGGACGCAGCCCCGGCGGGTCCTGCAGCACCATCCAGACCTGCACGGCGGCGACGGTCACGAACAGGGCGGGCATCAGCCGTTTGACGCGCCGGAACCAGAACCGGCCGAGCCCGATCCGTCCGCTGGACGACCGTTCGGCCGCCAGCAGCCGGGTGATCACGAAACCGGAGATCACGAAGAACAGGTCGACGCCGAGGAACCCGCCGTCGAGGCCGAGCTCGAAGTGGAACGCCATGACGCCCAGCACGGCGACGGCGCGCAGCCCGTCGATCCCGGGGATCCGCCGGGCGTCCGGCGCGTCGCGCGCAGACCGCTCCGTCCCGGCGGTGGTGCTGGTCAGGGGCCGGTCGGGAGCGGTGGTCCGCGACATCAGGTGCTTCCCTCCCGGGCGGGGAACATGGTGTTGAGGACCCAGGTGGCGAGCCGGTCGCGCGCGGCGTCGGCGGGATGCCCGGTCGGGTCGTAGACGTTGGTCCCGGCGATCACCGGGGGGCAGCCCTTGTCGTTGCAGAGCTGGCCGCGGACGTCGAGCAGCCGGACGCCTTCGGCGGCGTGGGCGTCGGCGGCCTCACGGAGCAGCCGGTTCATGATGAGCGCGGCGGGCCGCAGGGCCGGCTGGTCGACCAGCTTGGAGTTCATCAGGTAGACCTTCGCGCCACCGGCCGTCAGCAGGCCGATCGCACGGTTCAGGTTGGTGGTGAACACCTTGCGGTGGGCGGGGTCGCGCAGGTCGCGCTGGGGTCCGCCCGCGGTCAGGCGCTGCGGGGTGAGGTCCCAGTAGGCGACCATCAGCAGCACCGCGTCCGGCCGGTACCTGGCGAGGTAGCCGGGCCACTTCTGCGGCCACTCCCGGCAGTCGGCGGGCGCGTCGGGAGCGGTCGACAGCATCAGCCCGCACCCGCCGAGCCCCGCGTTGACGACCGTGTTCTCCGCCGACGCGACCTTGCTCATCCCGGCGCCGATGTTGGCGGCCCAGGAGTCGCCGACGGCCAGGACCGTCTTCCCCTTGACGGTCGGTTCGAGCCGCGCCTCGCCGAGCGGCGGCACGGCCGTCCCGTAGGACGGCTCACCTGCCGGAGCGCTCCCGGCGGCGGGCGCGA
>NZ_BAAGZI010000724.1:0-1336 GCF_054778695.1 Actinocorallia lasiicapitis | reverse complement strand
CGGCGGCCGCGCCGGGGCGCCGGTAGACGGCGTAGGAGACCGCGTCACGCGCTCCGGTCCAGGCGATCTTCCCGGCGGCGGCCGTGACGGCCGTGGCGGGGTGGGGCGGCTTGGCCCAGGGGGACGGCGGGATGAGCGCGGGGGTCCGGTAGTGGTCGCGCAGCAGGAGGGTGCCGAATCCGGCGCGGTCGGCGGCGACGTCGGCGGCCGAGAAGAACACGTCGCCGCGGATCTGGGGGTACTTCTTGTTGAGGGTGAGGTGGCGGGAGAGCTCGTCGGGCTTCTTCCAGACGGCGTCGTCGCCGATCCGGTAGGCGGCCTGGCCGATGGTGAGCTGGACGCCGGTGCCCTCGACCAGCCGCGCCCACCAGGCGGCGAGGGTGGCGTAGTCGGCGGCCTTGTCGCCGATCGGCCAGTAGAGCTGGGGCAGCACGTAGTCGAGCCACTTCTCCTTCACCCACTTGCGGGTGTCGCCGTAGATCTCGGCGTAGGAGTCCAGGCCCTTGGTGGCCGAACCGGCGGGGTGGTCGCGTTTGTTGCGCCAGATCCCGAAGGGGCTGATCCCGAACTTGACGTCGGGGCGGGCCTTCTTGACCTCGGTGGAGACCCGCTGGACGAGGGTGTCGACGTTGGCGCGCCGCCAGGCGGCCTTGGTCGCGAACCCCTTGCCGTAGGTCTTGAAGGTCGCCTGGTCGGGGAAGTCCTTGCCGGTCGGGTAGGGGTAGAAGTAGTCGTCGAAGTGGACGCCGTCGACGTCGTACTTGCGGACGACGTCCAGGACCGCCTCGGTGGCCAGATCGCGGACCTGGGGCAGGCCCGGGTCGTACCAGAGGTACTTGCCGTAGACGCGGACCCAGTCGGGGTGCAGGCGGGCGGGGCTGGTGGGGGCGAGGTTGGCGCGCTTGTTGTCCTGGCCGACGCGGTAGGGGTTGAACCAGGCGTGGAACTCCAGATCGCGGGCGTGGGCCTCGTCGATGAGGAACTTCAGGACGTCCCAGCCGGGGTCCTTGCCGGGGGTGCCGGTGAGCCAGGCCGACCAGGGTTCGCGGGGGGAGGCGTAGAAGGCGTCGCCCGCGGGCCTGATCTGCATGAACACGGTGTTGATCCGCAGGGCCACGGCTCGGTCGAGCATCGTGCGGTAGGCGGCCTTCTTCTTGGCGACGGGCAGTTCGGGGTCGCCGGGCCAGTCGCCGCCGTACACGCTGGAGATCCACATGCCGCGGACCTGCTTGGCGGGGTCGTCGCCGGGGGCGGCGAGCTTGGGGCATTCGGCGGCGGCCGAGGCGGCTCCGGCGTCCTTGGCGCGGTCGATGCCGAGTGCTCCGGCGGCGGGCGC
>NZ_BAAGZI010000723.1:0-1337 GCF_054778695.1 Actinocorallia lasiicapitis | reverse complement strand
GCAGCGGACCCTGCGGATCGCGAACGGGTTCGCCGGATTCGTCCGGGCCGTCCTGGCGGAGCTGGGGGAGACCCTGACCGTCGGGGTGGCCGGGCTCGACGAGGCCGACCCGGCCGACCGCGAGGTCCTCGCCGTGCTGGAGCGGCGGCTGCCCGGCCTGGTGACGGTCGTGACGGCCGAGAGCCCCGCCCGTCCGCCGGGCGGAGTGCCCGGCTTCGCCCGGATCTGGGACGGCGGGACGGCCGCCGAGACCCTGACGGCCGTCGAATGGTGCCTGGACCGGGGCTGCCACCACGCCGTCGCGGAGCTGGCCGGGCTCGGGCTGGAGCGCGCCGAAGGCGACGGCGACGTCTGGTGGGGCCTGGTGCACCATCTCGCCGTCGCGCTGGGCTCGCTGGAACGCGAGGAGGAGGCCGAGGCCGTGCTGGCCGAGGCACGGGCCAGGACCACCGATCCGGTCCGGCACTCGACCATGGCCTACACCAGCGCGATGCTGGTCACCCGGCACCATCTGCCCGCCCGCCGCGATCTGGCGGCGGCGCTCGGCTGGGTGAACGTCGCGATCGCGCTGTGCGGGCTGCTGCCCGAGCCGGAGTCGCGCGCCGTCAAGCTGGGGTTCGACCTCAACGGCAAGGCGCTGATCATGGCGCGGCTCGGCCGGATGGACGAAGCCCTGGAGCTGGTCGAGGCGGCGATGCGGCTGGCCGACGAACTGCCGGGCGACGCCCAGCCGATCCACCGGCTGGTGCTCAGGGTCAACCGGGCGCAGCTCCGGATCAAGGCGGGCGACCGCGCGGGCGCGCTGGCCGACCTCGACGCCGCGATCACCGCCGACCCCGGCTACCCCGACTACTACGTCGACCGCGGCAACCTGCTGTTCGCGCTCGGCCGCCACGACGACGCGCTCGCCGACTACGAGACCGCGCTCCGCGACGGCCCGCCGTTCGCCGAGGCCTACTACAACCGCTCCGAGGTGCTGTTCGCGCGCGGTGATCTGAAGGCCGCCCTCGACGACCTCGACACGGCGCTCGAACTCGACCCGTCGCTGCGGACCGCCCGCGCCAACCGCGCCGGGCTGCTGGTCGCGCTCGGCGAACCCGAACGGGCCCGCCCGGACGTCACCGCGGCACTCCACGACGACCCCGCCAACCCCTACCTGCTCTGCGTGCTCGGCCAGATCGAGGGGGCGGCCGGGCACTACCCCCAGGCGCGGGCGGCGTTCGACCAGGCCGTCGCAGGGGCGCCGTCGCTGGCGATGGCCTGGGCGGGGCGCGGGGTGCTGGCGTTCGACAGCGGCGGCATCCATGTCGACGGCGAGGGCACGGTGATCGTCACCG
>NZ_BAAGZI010000722.1:0-1342 GCF_054778695.1 Actinocorallia lasiicapitis | reverse complement strand
CGGAGCTCTCCGCACCGGCGAACCGGCCCCGGTACACCCAGGCGAGGTAGCCGGCGAGCGCCAGCGCGACACCGAGCGCGACGATCGTGTACGGGTTGAGCAGACCGCCGCCGGACCCGTCCGGGGAGGGCCGGACGGCCGCCGACGAACCGACGACGAGGGGGGTGCGGCCCGCGGCGTCGATGGCCAGCCCCCGGTCGAGCAGGGCCTGCCCCGGCAGGGTGCCCTCGCCGGCCAGCGTGTCGCAGAAGGGATCGGCGCGGCCGCAGCCGCCGAACTCCCGCAACGCCCTGACCTGCTCGGACGAGAGCAGGGTCAGCACCGCGTCACCGGCGACGATCCGCGCCTCCCTGGGGGCCAGCGCCAGCAGCACCGCGCCGCCGCTTCCCGTCGTCACGCCCTTCGGGACGGTCACGGTGAACCCCCGCCGCGCGAACTGCTCGCGCGCCTGCCGCAGCGGCAGGTCCTGAGTGAGCGGGCCCCCCAGTTCGATCGGCCCGTTCAGGACGATGTCGCGGCCCTGAGGGCTCGCCAAGCACTCCACCAGCGGGCCGAACCGCTGCGCGGGGCAGTCGGCGGCGGCCGCCCGGCCGGACGGCACGGCCAGGAGCAGGCCGATCAGCACGGCGATCAGCGAACCCGGGAACACGCGCATGGCTCTCCTCACAGGTCGAACACCTGCCGGCAGCGGACGAACATCGCCGCGCCGCGCTCGGCCCAGTCGGCGGCGACCGCGGAGAACTCCCGCTGGTCGAGGCGGAGTTCGGCGGGCAGCGAGCTGACCCCGGCGAGCACCGGGTGCGGGCCGTGCACGTCCCACACCGACAGCATCGGCACGAGCTGCTCGGTGTTCCAGGCGTTGGCGGCGGCCGCGGCCTGGGCGAGCTGGTCGCGGCGGAGCGGGGTGCCGTCGGTCATGAACGCCACCAGCAGCCGTGCCGTCCGCATGAACCGCACCGTCATGACCCGGCCGTCGGGCAGGTCGAACTCGACGGACAGTCCGTCGCCGTCCGGGACGGCCCTGCCCTCACCCGCCCAGCCGGCGACCAGGCGCCGCCACTGGACGGCGAGCTCCGCCGTGTCGTTCACTGTCTCGTCAACGGCCACGCCGCACCGCCTCGGCGACCAAACGGTCGGTCAGTCCCGCCTCCAGCAGCGCGAGCGCGTGCTGCCGCAGCAGGGATCGGTCCTCTTCCCACGGCCGGTCGTCCGGCCCGAGCTCCCCGTCCGGCGCGGCCGGGTCGCCCCAGGACGGCGGCGGCTCCGCGACGTCTGGGGTCTCGCCGGTGAGCGCGTCGAGCAGCACCTCCAGCGACGGCCGGATCTTCGGGTCCTTGGTCAG
>NZ_BAAGZI010000721.1:0-1342 GCF_054778695.1 Actinocorallia lasiicapitis | reverse complement strand
GGTGGCCTCGCCGACCTGTCCGGTGGCCGGGGTCCAGGCCGCGGAGGCTTCGGCGTCGTCGGCGCGGACGCACCAGATACGGGCCGCTTCCGCCTCCAGGGCGACGCGCTCGTTGGTCTCGGGATCATCGGCGCACGCCTGGACCAGCCAGGCGCCGTCGAGATCGCCTGCGGTGAAGCCGCGGCGGTGCCAGACGACCTGGCCGATCAGGTCCTCGAGTGAGGGCGTGATCTCCGGGGCGATCAGCTCGACGGCGGCGCCCGCCGCGAGCAGCGTGGGCACCCGGCGCTGCGCGACCCGTCCCCCGCCGACGACGACGACCCGTCGCCCGGCGAGGCGGAGTCCGAGGAGATAGGGCGGCACCGGTGGGCTCTTCCGATCTGCGAAAACGGTCAGGGGATACTGCTGTGACCAAAGGTACTCGGCCGGGTAACCCGGAACCGACGGGACGTACCGCCAGCGCCACATCGTGACGATCTCGGAAGAAACCGACACCTCCTCGAAGCCGGGCTGTGAGGTCAGCGCAGCTCGGCCAGCACGGCGACCAGGTCCTTCCAGCCGGGCCGCACCGCGACTCTGATCCATTCGGGCCCCAGCCCGGGGAAGGTGTCGCCGCGCCGCACGGCGACGCCCCGCGCCCGGAGCCCGTCCCGGATCCCTTCCCCGGCTTTGACCAGCAGAAACGAGGCCGAAGCCGCGGGTACGACCGGGAAGCCGAGACCGTCGAGGGCTGAGGCCAGCTCGGCCCGCTGCCCGGCCAGCTCACGCGCCCACTGCACCGCCTCGGCGACGGCCCGCTGCGACACGCACGCCTCGATCGCCCGCAGCGCCGGTCCCGACACCGCCCACAGGGGCTGCGCCTCCTCCAGCTCCGTGATCAGCTCGGCGGGGCCCAGCAGGTAGCCGGCCCGCAGCCCGGCCAGACCCCAGGTCTTGGTCAGGCTCCGGAGCACCACCACCCGTCCGGGAGAAGAGGCGGTTTCGGCGGCGAGGGATTCGGGTTCGGCGGGGACGCAGTCCATGAACGCCTCGTCGATCACGAGGGTGCGGCCGGGGCGGCGCAGGGCGCGCAGGGCGGCGGCCGGGTGGAGGACCGAGGTGGGGTTGGTGGGGTTGCCGATCATGACGAGGTCGGCTTCGTCGGGGACGAGGGCGGGATCGAGGCGGAAGTCGCCCGTCAGGACGGCGCGGTGGACGCGGTGGCCCGCGGCGCGCAGGGCGGCTTCCGGCTCGGTGAACTGGGGGTGGACGACGACGGCGTGGCGGGGGCGCAGCACCCGGGCCAGCAGGACGAAAGCCTCGGCGGCGCCGGACGTCAGCAGGACCTCGGCGGGCGGGCGGC
>NZ_BAAGZI010000720.1:0-1343 GCF_054778695.1 Actinocorallia lasiicapitis | reverse complement strand
GGCGAGGTCGGCGAGGCGCAGCGAGCGGACGCCGTCGGCTTCGGCCCGCACCTCGGTGACGACGACCTGCAGGGCGCGGTCGACGGGCGTGATCGGCTTGCGGCCGCGGGAGGCCAGCCGGATCAGCGGCGGGAGCAGGTCCGACAGGACGCCGACGGTGTTCATCAGCTGGTCGGCGCCGCCGCGGCCACGGAGTTCGGCGGGGAGCTTCGGCATCAGACGGCCTGCCCGTGCGCGGCGTCGGGGTGGGCGTTCTCGGCGGCCTGGGCGGCGGGGGAGACCGCCAGATAGGCGATGGCCTGCTCGGTGGAGCCCTCCTGGGAGGGATGGTAGCGGGGCGAGTAGTAGGCGGCGATCTTGCGGTTGATGTGCGCGATGGTCGGGGTGACGCCGCGGCTCGCCGTGTCCTTGAGCTGGCTGATCCTGGGCGTCTTGACGCCCTGGAGCGCGGGGTCGTTGGCGTAGAAGAAGCGGACGCCGCGCCGCCACAGCATGATCAGTATCGGGCCGACGATCGTCATGGCCTGGATGCGGCGCCGGTAGCGGCCGTCGACGTGCATGAACAGGTCGAACGCGACGGACCGGTGCTCGACCTCCTCGGCGCCGTGCCAGCGCAGCATGTCGAGCATGGTGGGGTCGGTTCCGGCGCGGTCGAGGCCGTCGGCGTTGAGGATCCAGTCGCCCATGAACGCCGTGACGTGCTCGATCGCCGCGATGATCGCGAGCCGTTCGATCAGCCATTCGGTGGCGGCGTCGCCGGTGAGCCGGGGGCGGTCGCCCAGCACGCGGTCGAAGAACCAGTCGACCTGGTCGGTGAAGGGCGTGCAGTCCATGCCGTTCGCGCTGAAATGCTCCAGGACGCCGGTGTGGGCCTGGGCGTGCATGGCCTCCTGGCCGATGAACCCCAGCACGTCCTGGCGGAGCTTGTCGTCGGAGATCAGCGGCAGGGCCTGCTTGAACACCTCGACGAACCAGCGTTCCCCGGCGGGCAGCAGCAGGTGCAGCACGTTCATGACGTGCGTGGCGAGCGGTTCACCGGGAACCCAGTGGCTCGGCAGGTTCGTCCAGTCGAACCGGACGTCACGGGCCTGGAGAACGAGGTTGTCGCCTGCGGGCGGACGGGATGCCTTCAACACCCCGCCATAGTAGACAACCTGTCAATAGTTTGGGAAGGCGTCGGTCTCCCCTCACCGCTCTGACGGAATCCGTTACCCCGGCCACGCCCGCGCGTCACAGCGGGTAGCCTCGCCAGCCATGAGCAGAGGACGGATCGCCCTTACCGGACTGAGCCTCGCCCTCGTGGCGGGCTGCAGCGGCGCGGGCGCCGAATCCGCGCCCGCGCC
>NZ_BAAGZI010000719.1:0-1358 GCF_054778695.1 Actinocorallia lasiicapitis | reverse complement strand
CCGAGCTGCTGGCGCGCGAGCTGGGCGTCCAGGTCGAGCCGGAATCCGACCCCGCTTCGCTGACCGCGCGGCTCACCTCGGCCGCCGACGGCGCGGCGCAGGCGTCGCGGGCACTGGCGTCGCTCGCCGGCTCCGGGATCGGCGTCGACGACTTCTCCCTCCGCAAGTCCAGCCTCGACGAGGTGTTCCTGGCCCTCACCGACCGGACCGCGAAGGAGCAGGCGGCATGACCACCACGACCCAGACCCCCGAGGCCGGTTATGTCCCGGCCGCCGAGACCCTCTCCGCCGTGCTGGCGCGCGGTGAACGCCCCGCCAGGCCGAGCCCGTGGGCGGCGTCCCGCGCGTTCGGCTGGCGCGCCATGTTGAAGATCAAACACGTGCCTGAGCAGCTTTTCGACGTCACCGCGTTCCCGATCATCATGACGCTGATGTTCACCTACCTGTTCGGCGGCGCGATCGCCGGATCGACCGGCGCCTATCTGGAGTTCCTGCTGCCGGGCATCCTCGTCACCAGCGTGGTGATGATCACGATGTACACCGGGGTGGAGGTGAACAAGGACATCGAGCGCGGGGTCTTCGACCGGTTCCGCACCCTGCCGATCTGGCGGCCCGCGGCGCTGGTCGGCTGTCTGCTGGCCGACGTCCTGCGGTATGTGCTGGCGTCCGCGACGATCCTGGCGGTCGGGCTGCTGCTCGGCTACCGGCCGGACGGCGGGCCGCTCGGCGTGCTGGGCGCGATCGGGCTGCTCGTGGTGTTCAGTTTCGCGTTCTCGTGGGTCTGGACGATGTTCGGGCTGCTGCTGCGCTCGGAGAAGTCCGTGATGGGCGTCAGCATGTTGATCATCTTTCCGGTGACGTTCCTCAGCAACGTGTTCGTCGAACCGGAGACGATGCCGGGCTGGCTCCAGGCGTTCGTGGACGTCAACCCGATCGCGCATCTCGTCGCGGCGTCGCGGTCGTTGATGGGCGGTGCGCCGGACGGCGGCGAGATCCTCTGGGTGCTGGTCGCTTCGGCCGGTTTCACGGCGGTGTTCGGCACGCTGACGATGCGCCTGTACAACCGGCGGTGACCTCACAGCCGCCAGAAGTGCTCGGCGGCAGGCCGGTAGGAGCAGGACGCGCCCGTCGACACCGAGGCGCGCAGATGGGCGGCGAGATCGGGATGGACCGCGTCGAGTCGGCGCAGCGCGTCGCGGATCCGGGCGGTGACGGTCTTGCGGGCGCGTTCGGCCTCGTCGCCCAGTCGGCGGTCGCGGCCGGCGAGCCCGGCGGCGGTCCGCAGTTCCGCCCTCGGGACGGAACTCGCTCGTGGTGACGGCCTCGGCGATCTGGTTCACGGTCATTTTTCTTTCCCCT
>NZ_BAAGZI010000718.1:0-1362 GCF_054778695.1 Actinocorallia lasiicapitis | reverse complement strand
CCCGCCGACGTCAGCAGGGTCACCGCGGCGCGCGCCCGGTACGGCGCGACCAGCACCGCGGCCGCCAGCACCGACATCGCGACGGCCGTGTGCCCGCTGGGGAACCCCTGGTCCTCGCGCCGGGTGCCGTGGGCGAGCAGCACCGGCCGGGTCAGCACCGCCTGGAGCAGTTCCGCGGTCAGCAGCGAACCGACGATGACGCCCGCGGCGGCGCAGCCGAGCCAGAGCCCGCCCCGCCGACGTCCGATCAGGAACACCGTTCCGACGGCCAGTGCGACCGTCCACACCGAAATCGGAGCAAGGGCCAGTCCGGCGGCCGATTTCCGGACGTGGCCATTATCAGCCGCGCGCAGAACGGCGTCTTCCAGCAGTTGTCCGGTCGGCGTCGCCACGACCAGCAGATACAAAGCGCAGAACCCGGCGGCACAGCCGATCACGACGGTCAGTGCCCGGCGCGCCATCACCGGAAAAGACATCGAACCCCCTGAACGATCTGGAACCCGACCTGATGATCGCGTAGCGTCGAAGTACGGATCCAGGATCACCGACTGGGGCTCGGGGGAAAAGCACGAGGGCAGGTGCACGGGGCGAATGAACCTCTGGTCAACGATGGTCGGGCTGCTCAGACGTCCGCTGTTCACCCTTCCGGTGATCATTCTGGCGGTCGCCGCGGGAGTGGCGGCGTACCGGAACGTTCCGCTGCGTTATCAGGCGAGCGCGTCGATGGTGCTGACCGCGCCGACGTCCGGCGGCACCGCCACCGCCGACCCGCGGTCGATCAAGACCGAGTCCAATCCGCTGCTGCAGTTCAACGACAGCCTGCAGACCTCGGCGGCCATCCTCATCCTCGCCGCGAACACCCCGGAGACCCAGGTGGAGCTGGGCGCGGGCCCCAAGAGCGGCACCCGGCTGAAGGTCGACGACGGCCACACCAACGCCGAGCTGCTGGCCGCGAGCCGGGTCGGCCCGTTCCTGTACATCACGGCCGAGAGCGCGACGCCGCAGGAGGCGGCCAGGGTCGTCGACAACGTGCGGCGGTTCATCCGCGACGATCTGCGCGAACGGCAGGACGTGCTGTCCGCGCCGAAGTCCACGTACATCACGGTCAACGATGTGGCTACTACGCCCGCGGAGGCCGTGAACAAGGCCCGGCTGACGGCGACGGCCGCAGGCCCCGCCGGGGTGCTGGGGCTGGCGTTCCTGCTCGGGCTGCTGATCCATCTGCGCCGGGAGTCGCGGGCGAGGCGTCCGGTGGAGCGGCCCGTCGAGTGGCTGCCGGCCGACGACGGCCCGCCCCCGCCGGACACCCCGCCCGAGGAGCCGGAGGAGCTGGAGGAGGAACCGGCCGAGGTGCGGGCCGAC
>NZ_BAAGZI010000717.1:0-1374 GCF_054778695.1 Actinocorallia lasiicapitis | reverse complement strand
CGCGGGGAACGCGGCGGCGCGGCGTCGGCGCGGGACCGTCAGCAGGCCGGGACGGCCCGTCCCGGCGACCGCCAGTTCGGCGTCGAGCATCGCGACGGTCTCGGCCGGATCGACGTAGCCGGGGAACACGCGGCGGAACCCGAGGCCGCGCAGCTCGGCGAGGCCGGTCTCGTCGGCGTCGATCGTGGGGTTCCCGCCGAGGTACCAGGGCAGGCCGTCCAGACCGTGCAGCTCCTGGAAGTGGCGGAGATCGGCCAGGTAGTAGCGGGCGTGGCCGTCCATGTTCGACACCAGGACGGCGTCCGCGCCGACGGCGCCCGCGCACAGTTCGTCGACGGTGTTCTGCGTCGCCAGATAGCGGACGCGGTATCCGGCCCTGGTCAGGACCCTGGCGAGGGTGAGGAGACCGACGGAGTGAGCGTCGCCCCCGACGCCCGCGACGGCCAGTTCGCGTGTGGATCGAGCTGCGTGTCCGGTCACGAGAGGGGAAGGTATCCCGCCGTCCCCGCGGCTGGATGCACTGTTTTGCACGGTGCTCACTCTTGAGCTGCCGCCCCCTGACGGGCCTCCTAGTATCCGAGCGGTGACGGAGACTCGCCCACGGTTCCTTGTCCACGATCTCCTCGACGGCCGGGCCGAACGCTCACCGGACCGGCCCGCTCTCCGCTTCGGCACCGGCGTGTGGTCCTACCGCGAACTCAGGCTCCGCAGCCTCGCCTGCGCCGGCTGGCTGGCCGACCGGGGGGTGCGGGCCGGCGACCGGGTGCTGATCGACGCGCCGCACGCGCCGGAGACCGTCGCCGCGGTGTTCGCCGCCTCCCGGCTCGGCGCGCTGTACGTCGTGGTCAGCGACCGGCTGCCGGACCGGCGGCTGGCCGAAGTCGTCGCGGACTGCACTCCGAAGATCGTGCTGACCTGCCGGGACGATCCGGTCCTCCCGGACGGCCAGGAGTGGGCGCCGCTGGAGCGGTCCGTCGCCGGTCCCGTGACCGGTCCGCTGCCCGCCTCGCCCTGCCCGTCGATCGACCCGGTCAGCCTCATCTACACCTCGGGGAGCACGTCGGCGCCGAAAGCCGTGGTGTCGGCGCACGACCAGGTGGTGTTCGCGGCGGAGGCCGTCCAGGACCGGCTGGGCTACCGGCCGGACGACACGGTGTTCTCCTGCCTGCCGCTGTCCTTCGACTACGGCCTCTACCAGGTGTTCCTCTGCTGCCTGGCCGGGGCGGAACTGATCCTGGCCACTCCCGCCGACGCCGGTCCCGCGCTGCTGGCCCGGCTGGAGGCCGAGCGGCCGAGCGTCCTGCCGCTGGTGCCGTCGCTGGCCGAGGCCCTGCTGACCCTCGTCCGCCGCGCCGGACGCGCCCCCCTGAGCCT
>NZ_BAAGZI010000716.1:0-1394 GCF_054778695.1 Actinocorallia lasiicapitis | reverse complement strand
TGTCGGCGAGCGGGGCGGCGCCCATCGCGGGCTCCCGCCCGGCGGTGCCGGCGGCGGAGGGCAGGAGGACCTTGAGGATGCGCTGGAGGATCGGGCGGAGCGACTCGGCGGGGACGACCGCGTCGACGATGCCGCGCGCCGCCAGGTTCTCGGCCCGCTGGACTCCCTCGGGGAACGGCGCGCCGTGCAGCGCCTCGTAGACGCGCGGGCCGAGGAACCCGATGAGGGCGCCCGGCTCCGCCGAGGTGACATGGCCGAGCGAACCCCACGAGGCGAGAACGCCACCGGTCGTCGGATGCCGCAGATGTACCAGATAGGGGAGTTTGGCGCGCCGGTGTTCCATGACGGCCGCGGTGATCCGCGCCATCTGCACGAACGCGACCGTCCCCTCCTGCATCCGGGTGCCGCCCGAGGACGGCGCGGCCAGCAGCGGCAGGCCCTCCCGGGTCGCCCGGGTGACGGCCGTGGCGATCCGGTCGGCCGTCGCCTGCACGAGCGACCCGGCCAGGAACCCGAAGACGATGACCACGAACGCGACCCTGCGCCCGCCGACCAGGCCCTCCCCGGTGATGACGGCCTCGTCGCAGCCCGACCGCTCGCGCGCCGCCTCCCACTCGGCGGCGTAGCCGGGAGGGGCCGTCACCGGCCGGTCCCAGGACCGCCAGCTTCCGGGGTCGAGCGTCAGATCCACCAACCCGCGCGCATTGATCACACCCTGATTGAACCAGCCCCGCCGCCGCGGGCCGTCAGCCGGTCGGCAGCAGCTTCTTCTGGACTTTGCCGAGCGCGTTCCGCGGCAGCGCATCGACGAACCTGACCGCACGCGGACGCTTGTGGACGGACAGCTCACGCGCCACATGGTCGATGAGGGCCTGCTCGGTGACGCCGTCGGCCACGACGTAGGCGGTGACCTGCTCGCCCAGATCGGGATGCGGGGTGCCGATGACGGCCGCCTCGCGGACGGCGGGATGCCCCAGCAGCGCGCCCTCGACCTCACCCGCGCCGATCTTGTAGCCGCCGCTCTTGATCAGGTCGGTGGAGGCGCGTCCGACGATCCGGTGCCAGCCGTCCGGGCCGATCGTCGCGATGTCGCCGGTGTGGAACCAGCCGTCGCGGAGCGCTTCGGCGGTGGCGTCCGGCCGGTTGAGGTAGCCGTTGAACAGCATCGGCGCGCGGACGAGCAGCTCGCCCGGAGTTTCGCCGTCGTGCGGCAGCGGGGAGCCGTCCTCGTCGATCAGCCGGGTCTCGACCCCGCGCAGCGGCAGCCCGACCTGCGCGGGCCGCCGGTCGCCGTCGTGCCGGGCGCTGACGGTGATCAGGGTCTCGGTCATCCCGTACCGCTCCACCGGGCGGTGCCCGGTCCGCTCGGCGAGCGTCGCGAACACGGGCGCGGG
>NZ_BAAGZI010000715.1:0-1394 GCF_054778695.1 Actinocorallia lasiicapitis | reverse complement strand
CCGCGGCGAACGGGCCGCGCAGCGGCGGCGGGAGCAGCCGGGGCGCGGGGACGCGGGCGCTGACCACCCACCGCGCCTGCATCCGCCAGACCCCGACGGAGGTCGGCAGCGCGTAGACCCGCAGCACGATGCCCAGGGGCAGTTCGATGGTGGCGAGGATGAAGCCGAGCCCGAACATCGTGACCTGGTAGTCCGCCGTCCGGTACCGGTGGGTGAACGGGATGCGGACCGCCATCCGCAGGGTGATGGAGGAGCCGGGGCCGTCCGCGCGGAACGGGACCGCGGCGCTGCTCGCGGCGAGCGCGGGGGCGTGCAGGGTGGCGAGGTGACCGGTGTCGATCACGTTCTCCAGGACCTCCTGCGGATGCCCGGCCGTCTCGGTCGTCTTGTAGTAGGGCCGCGAGTAGCCTTCGGCGGGCAGCGCGGGGATCCGCCAGCCGGGCGGGGCTCCCTCGTGGTGGTACCAGACGAAGATCAATCCGTTGATCTCGTCCACGGGCAGGGTGGCCAGCCGGGTCTTCGCGGCGGGCCGGCTGCCGTAGGCGGTCCGCACGCAGCCGCCTTCGGGGCCGAACGCGAACTCGTGGAACGGGCAGACGATGGACTCGTCCCGCACGGTGCCGCCCTGGCCGAGATGGGCGCCCAGATGCGGGCAGTAGGGCCGGTTGGCGACCAGCTTCCCCGACCGGGTCCGCCAGAGCACGACGTCCTGGGCCAGGAGCCGACGGGTCACGAGCGAGCCGGGCGCCACCTCGTGGGACGCGCCCAGGCAGAACCAGCCGTTCGGGTCCGGCAGCGGCGACACCGCGGGCGTATAGGGCTCGATGACGCCCTCGGACGGGACCGTGTAGTTGTGGTTCCTGCTGCGGAACATGGCTGTGCGACCTCCTTACCTGCGCGGTGTCGTCCATGGGGTGACTTCTCCAGGGAACCGCGGCGGAGGGCGGCACGGTGCGGCCCAGGGCGGGGGACATGTCTCGCTTGTCCCGCTGTCACGCCTGCGGGAGTTCCGGGCTGAGAATTTAGATCTTTCGAAGCGGGGAATCTCACAGCCCCTCGCTTTATGTAACGAACTTCACACTTAGGGTGACCGATATGGACCGAATGTCGTTACATGCGAGGTTTCCATGAGGAATTCCCTGCTGCGAAGGCAGATACGGGTGTCTTCCGGCGCGCCCGGCGGGCTGGCCGCCGTCACGGCGTTCACCGATCCGGAGCGGGGCAGGGTGGAGTGCCCCGCCGCCGCGCTGCTCGCCGTCCAAGCCCGGGTGGACCTCCTCGACGGGCCGATCGAAGCCGGTCCCGGCGACGGGATCCTGTTCGCGGTCTCCTGGCTGAGCAGGTCGGGGCAGTGCGCGGGGCTGGGGTTGGTCGCCGACCGCGCCGACCCGGCC
>NZ_BAAGZI010000714.1:0-1400 GCF_054778695.1 Actinocorallia lasiicapitis | reverse complement strand
CGCCCGCCAGCGCCGCGAACCGCGCCAGCGTCGCGACCAGCTCACCCGCGTACGACCGCATCCCCAGACCGCGGCAGCGCTCCAGGCTGTCGCGCAGCAGCGGCCCCGCCGACGCCGTGTCGCCGATCCGCAGGCTGACCCGGCCCAGCCCGAGCAGGCACCGGACCATCTCACCGCGCGTCTCGGTCACATAGTCGATGTCGAACAGATGGCGGCGCGCGTCCTCGTAGTGCTCCAGCGCGCCCGGCAGGTCGCCGCGCGCCTCCGCCAGCTCGGCCAGCCCGATGAGGGCCAGCCCGATCGGCCAGTGGTTCTCCGGCGCCACCCGCGCCAGCGCCTCCCGGTACCGGTCGTGGGCCTCACGGCCGCGGCCCGTGAGCTGCGCCGCCTGCGCCTGGGCGAGCGTGGTCCAGAGCCGGAGCGCGACGTCGCCGTGCGCGTCGGCCAGCACCTTGGCCTCCTCCGGCGCGAGCGCGCCCGGCACGTGCAGCAGCCCGGCCAGCGACGCCGCGACGGTCTGCCCGACATACCCCTCCGGGCCCTGCGACAGCTCGATCGCCGTCGCGCAGTCGGCCTTCGCGTCCTCGACGTCGCCGCAGTACAGGCACATTAGCCCGCGCAGCGCCAGCGCACGCCCCCGCAGCCAGCCGGGGACGTCACCGGCGGCCAGCAGCCGGTCCAGCGCCGACCGGTACGGCTCGAACAGGCCGTGCGCGACGATCGCGAACCGCATGTCGGTGAGGATCCGCAGCCCGGCGTCGGCACGGCCGTGCTCGGCGGCGAACGACAGCGCCGCGAACAGGTTCGGCAGGGTGCCCTCGATGAGGTGGTAGTGCCGCCGCATGTCCGGATCCTGCAGCGAGATCATCCGGCCGCCCGTCGCGTGCAGGCTCACCATGTGGTCGAGATGGCGGTGGCGCAGCGCCTCCATCGCCTCCTCCGGCAGATGGGCGTGCGCGAAGTCGCGGACGGTGTCGAGCATCCGGAACCTGACCAGGCCGCCGACCCGGCCGTCGAGGGCGATGAGGGACTTGTCGGCCAGTTCCGTGGTCGCGCCGAGCACGTCCGGGACGTCCGTGCAGACGGCTTCGGCCATCTCCAGGGTCCAGCCGCCGGAGAAGACGGTGAGCCGGCTCAGCAGGGCGCGGGCGCCGGCGCCGAGGGTCTGGTACGACCAGTCGACGGTCTCCCAGAGGGTGCGCTGCCGCCCGGGGCCGTTGCGCGAACCGCCGCGCAGCACCTGGAACCGGTCGGTCAGCCGCTCCCTGACCTGCTCGACGGAGAGCACGCGGGTCATCGCCGCGGCCAGCTCGATCGCCAGCGGGATGCCCTCCAGCGCGGCGCACAGCTCCCGCACCGCGTCGCCGTCCGGGACGCGCCCGGGCGCGACCAGCGCGGCC
>NZ_BAAGZI010000713.1:0-1401 GCF_054778695.1 Actinocorallia lasiicapitis | reverse complement strand
CCCTGCTCGGCCTGGCCGCGCTCGATCATCCGCTGCTCGGCGCGGCCGTGACGCTCCCGGACACCGGCGGGCTGCTGTTCACCGGCAGGGTGTCCCTCGCCGACCAGCCGTGGCTCGCCGACCACGCCGTCCTGGACGCGGTCCTGCTGCCGGGAACCGCCTTCGTCGAACTCGCCGTCCGCGCGGGCGAGGAGACCGGCTGCCCCGCCGTCGAAGAACTCACCCTCCAGGCGCCGCTGGTGCTGCAGCCCGAAGGCGGTGTCGACCTGCAGGTCAAGGTGGACGACGCCGACGACACCGGCCGCCGCCCGGTCAGTATCCGCTCCTGCCACGACGGCGTCTGGACCCTGCACGCCCAGGGCACCCTGACCGAGCCTGAAGAACCCGCCCCGGCCGTCCCCACCGCCTGGCCGCCGCCCGGCGCCGTCGCACTTCCCGTCGAGGGAACCTACGAGCATCTGCTGTCCCTCGGTTACGCCTACGGCCCGGTCTTCCAGGGTCTGCGCGCGGCCTGGCGGAGCGGCGACGACGTCTACGCCGAGGTGGAGCTCGCGGCCGGACAGCCCGCCACCGGCCCGTCCTACCTGCTGCATCCGGCGCTGTTCGACTCCGCCCTGCAGACGGCGCTCGCCCCGGTCCTCGACCGGGAGGACGGCGTGTTCCTGCCGTTCGTCCTGCGCGGAGTGCGGGTCCACACACCCGCCGCACGATCCCTGCGGGTCAAGCTCTCCTTCACCGGGCGGGACACGGTGTCCCTGTCCGCAACCGACGAGACCGGCGCGGCCGTCGCGTCCATCGACTCCCTCGCGCTGCGCCAGGTCGACACCCGGCAGCTCACCGCCGCCGGGCAGAGCAGCCGGCTGCTGCGGCTCGACTGGAAGCGGGTGCCACTCACGCCCGCCGCGGAATCACCCGCCGCCGACGGCCACTGGGCGCATCTGGGCACCGACCACCTCGGCCTCACGGGCGCGCTCAAGGCCGCCCACCGCCAGATGGGCACCTACCCGTCCCTGCACTCGCTGGACGCGGCGCTGCGCGACGGCGACCCCGTCCCCGACGTGTTCATCGTCTCCTGCACCGAGGCGGACGGCGAGAGCGGCGTCGCCGCCCGCACCGCGGTCGAGCGGGCGCTGGTCCTGGTCCAGGAGCTGGTCACCGACGACCGGCTGACCGGCTCCCGGCTGGTGGTCGTCACCAGGGGCGCGGTCGCCGCCGCCCAGGACGAGGGCTGTCCCGACCTGGCGGGAGCGGCGGTGTGGGGGCTGGTCCGCAGCGCCCAGACCGAGTACCCGGACCGGTTCGTGCTCCTCGACCTCGACGACGAGGAGAGCTCGGAGCAGGCGCTCGGCCTGGCCGTCGCGACCGGCGAACCGCAGCTCGCGATCCGGCGCGGCGCCCTGC
>NZ_BAAGZI010000712.1:0-1408 GCF_054778695.1 Actinocorallia lasiicapitis | reverse complement strand
GAGGCCCGCCGCGGACAGGGCGCGGAACTCGGCGGCGAGCGAGCTGGACGGCGAGTGCAGCACCGTGCCGATCTTCCGCCCGCGGACGGCGCCGGGCAGGCCGGCGACATGGTCGGCGTGCGGATGAGTGAGGACGAGCAGCGGGATCGCCTGGATCGACAGCTCGCGCAGGCAGCGGTCGACCGGCCCGGGCTCCGGCCCGGCGTCGACGACGACCGCCTGCCCCGGACCCGCCCAGAGCACCAGCGCATCACCCTGCCCGACGTCGCACACCACCAGACGCCAGCCCGGCGGCGGCCAACCCGGCCGCAACGTGTGCAGGACCGAGATCCCGGCCGCCACGCCCAGGAACGCGGCGAGCAGGAGCCTGCGCAGCGAGCGTCGGCGGAGAGCCAACGCCAGGAGCACGACGGTCGCGATCAGCAGGACGGCGCCGAGCAGGCTCTGCGCCCAGGGCACCGATCCGTGGGGGACGGCCGCGGCCGTCCGGGCGACGGCCATCACCCAGCCGACGGCGACCGACGCGACCTGCGCCGGCACGGCCGCCACTCCAGGTGAGACGGGCGCGATGAACGCCGCCATGGAGCCCGTCACGGTCGCGACGACGATGCCGGGCTCCGCCAGCACGTTCGCCGGAACGGAGATCAGGTTCACGGACCCGGCCAGCAGCAGCAGCACCAGCGAGACCGCGATCTGCGCGGCGATCGGCACGGCCAGCGCCTCCGCGGCCCGCCGGGACACACGGCGCCGCATCAGCGCGTCCCGCACCCTCGGCGCGATCACCAGGAGCCCCGCGGACGCCGTCACCGACAGCACGAAGCCGTACTCCCTGGCGAGGGCCGGGTCCACCAGCACGAGGACGATGACGGTGGCGGCGAGCCCCGCGATCCCCTGCCGTTCCCGTCCGAGAAACAGTCCGAGCAGTCCGACCGTCCCCATGAGCATCGCCCGCAGCACGCTCGGTTCCGTCCCGACGACGGCGACGAACCCCACCAGCACGAACCCGGCGAGCAGGGCGCCCCACCGCCGCCCCACCCCCAGCCACCTGCACCCGAGCAGCACGGCTCCGGTGAGGATCGCCAGGTTCGCGCCCGAAACCACCATGCAGTGGAGCAGCCCGGACGCCCGGAACTCCTCTTCGACGCCCTCGCTGAGCCCGGCCTTGTCGCCGAGCACCATCCCGGCGAGCACCCCGCGCCGCTCCTCCTCGACGTCTTTGACGGCGGTCGCGAAGTCGGCTCTGAACCCGCGCACCACCCGCCCCCACCACCGCCCCGCCCCGATCACCTCCGGTGTCCCCCGCACCAGCACCACCGCCGAGATCATCTCCCCGTGTCCCGCTGGACGCAGCCGCCCCACCACCCTGACCCGCACTCCCGCCCCGACCCCCTCCCATCCCGGGATCGCC
>NZ_BAAGZI010000711.1:0-1418 GCF_054778695.1 Actinocorallia lasiicapitis | reverse complement strand
CGGCGACGGTCGGTTCCGGCGCGAAGTCGAGATGGCCGTCGACCCGCGCGTCGATCGTGTACCGCGATTCGCCGCCGGTGCCGGGCAGCGCGAGCGCCGCCGCCACCGACCGGATCCGCAGCGTCGCCCCGGCCTTGACCTCGATGTCGAGCCGCAGCCTGTCCCCGCCGAGCGGCCCCGCCCCCGCCCCCACGATGAACAGCCCCTCGGGGGTGTCGCGCAGCGCGATGGGGCCGTCCGACCGCAACCGGGTGAGCCGCGGACGGCCCCCCGGCCCCGGCTCCGCCGTCACCGCCGCGTGCGCCGTGAAGCTGGACGCGCGGGTTTCAGCCCTGCGGATTCCAGCGGTACCGGTGACCAGAGCCCCACTCGGGGGGTTCGGGGGTTGACCCCCGTGATTAAGCACAGAAGTCATGAACGAGCGCCCTGATCCAGTCGGCGATTTTGGGGACTTCGGGTTCTTCGCGGATGGAGCTGAAGATGACGGGGCGGCCTTCGCGGACCTGGGCGGAGTCGCGGTCCATGACGCCGAGGTCCGCGCCGACCATGGGCGCGAGGTCGGTCTTGTTGATGACGAGCAGGTCGCTGGTGGTGACGCCGGGGCCGCCCTTGCGCGGCACCTTGTCGCCGCCGGACACGTCGAGGACGAAGATCTGCCGGTCGACGAGGCCCTGGGAGAAGGTCGCGGTGAGGTTGTCGCCGCCGCTCTCCACGATGACCAGGTCGAGCCCGTCGAACCGGTGCTCGAGCTCTTCGACGGCGTCGAGGTTGGCGGAGATGTCGTCGCGGATCGCGGTGTGCGGGCAGCAGCCGGTGCGGACGGCGACGATCCGGTCGTCGGCGAGGACGGCGTTGCGGCGCAGGAAGTCGGCGTCCTCGGTGGTGTAGATGTCGTTGGTGACGACGGCGAGGTTCAGTTCGTCCTTGAGGACCTTGCACAGGGCGGCGGTCAGCGCGGTCTTGCCGCTGCCGACGGGTCCGCCGATCCCGATCCGCAGGGCGCGGCCGTGCTTCGGTGCGGCGTGGTGCTGGTCAGGGCCGTGGTAGGCGCCCATCGGGAACTCCTTAAGACTCGAACAGGCGGAGGTCGGCGCGAAGGTGTTCTTCGGCCCAGAGGTCGAGGACGGGCGCGGACGCGCACGGCAGTTCGGCCCAGTCCTTGTAGGCGTAGGCGGCGGCTCCCCGCGCCACGTCGTCCATGGCTTCGCCGAGGTCGGCGAGGGCGCGTTGCACGCCGAGCGGGTCGAGGCCGAGGAGCCGGACGGCCGCCGAGGCGGGGCCGCCGACCGACTGGTAGGCGGCGATCCGCGCGGCGTCCAGGACGGTCCCGCCGACGATGTGGGTGACCGCGCCGAGCACCACCGGCTGGTGGGGCGCGGACGAGGTTCTGGCCATCGCGATCGTGCTGGCGCTCCTGG
>NZ_BAAGZI010000710.1:0-1419 GCF_054778695.1 Actinocorallia lasiicapitis | reverse complement strand
CGGGCTGGGACCAGGCGTTCGCGGCGGGTGACGCGGCGTTCCACGGGTCCGAGGGTTCGGTGGCCGGGAAGGAGACGGCGTCGGACCGCTGCTCGGGGGCGGCGTCCAGCGGCGGCTTGGGCAGCGGGTTGGCGGCGGTGGGGGCGGTGCCCGGCGGGTGGATCGCGTCCGGTTCGAGGACGGGGGCGTCGTCGGCGGAGCCCGGTGGGGGGACGGCTCGGCGCGTGTCCACGGCGTTGAAGCCGGGGCCCGCGACGAGGACGTCGTCGTAGGGCGCTTCGGGCCCGGACGCCCACCAGGGAGCGTTGGGCGGGCCCGGCTCCGAGGACGGTGCGGCGGGATCGGTGGAGCGGTGGCCGAAACTCGGCGGGGCCGAGGGGAACGACGCGGACGCGTCGGACGCCTCGGCTCCGTGGGGGCCATCGTCAGGACCGGACATGGTCCGACAGCCTAACCGAACGTGCAAGATCCGGGGAGATAGCCCATAAATCAGCCACCGGCGGGCATCGGCTTGCCGTTCTGGTCGCGGTAGTGCAGCGCGGGGCCGAGCTTGCTGCCCAGCACCGTGCTCTGGATGAACTGGGTGACGGCCGGCTTGGACTTCGCCGGGATCGGCTTGCCGTTCGGCAGCTGCACCCAGCTCAGGATCAGGTAGTGGCCGCGTGCCTGCGCGGAGCCGAGCGCGTCGGCGTTCCCGATCTTCGCGGTGGGGGCCTTGCCGGGCAGCGGCACCAGATAGGTGTCGTTGGCGTTCGGGGCCGTCGCGACGGTCTCGGCCTTCTTCGCGGCGGCGGCGGTGCTCAGGTTGGCGACGCCGATGGTGCCGATGAGCTTCCCGCCGGACGTCGTGAAGGTGGCGCGCAGGAGCTGCGTGCACTTCCCGGCCGTCAGCGCCGCCGACAGCTTCGCGCCCTTGACGCCCTGCGCGCAGGTCGTGGAGTTCGACGCCGTCATCAGATAGGTGACGCCGTCCTGCGTGAACTTCTGCTGCCCGAACACCTCGGCGAGGGTCAGCGGCTTGGGGTCGGTCTTGACGTTGGTGACCAGCCCGGCCTTCGGCTTGGGTTCGGCGGGTTTGGACGGCTTGCCCGGGTCGGCCGGCTTGTCCTCCGCCTTGGCGCCGTCCGTGGCGGCGGCCGACGACGGGGTCTTCTTCTTCTCGTCCCCGCCGAGCACCACGTAGGCCGCGCCCGCGACGACCACGGCGCCGACCAGCGCCGCGCCGATGATGACGGGCAGGTTGCTCTTCTTCTTGGCGCCGAGCCCCGCGGCCCGGCCGCGGCCCAGGCCCTCGTCGCCGCCGTTCCACTGCTCGTTCTGGCCGTAGGCGGGCGGCCCGCTCCACGCCTGCTGCGCGCCGCTCGGTGCGTCGTACACGGGCTGGGCGCCGCTGGGGGCGTCGTAGGGGGGCTGCTGGGC
>NZ_BAAGZI010000709.1:0-1428 GCF_054778695.1 Actinocorallia lasiicapitis | reverse complement strand
CGTCGCGCAGGGCGCGGATCTGACGGACCTGGTGGAGAAGGTCGCCGTGGCCGAGGCGGGCGTGGCCGCCGCCAAGACCGTCGCGACCGCCGAGATCGAGCGCGGCGACCTGGTCGACACCGCGCAGGTCGACGGCACCCTCACCTACGGCGACGCCCGCGATCTCGTCGCGGGCACCGGCGGCACCGTCACCTGGGCGCCCGCCGCCGGCGCGATCGTGGCGCGCGGCAAGAGCCTGGTCCGGCTCGACGGGCTGCCCGTCACCCTGATGTACGGGAAGATCCCGATGTACCGGCGGCTCGGCACGGGCGACGAGGGCAAGGACGTCGAACAGCTCGAACGGAACCTGAAGGCGCTCGGCTACGGCGACTCCCTGACCGTCGACGAGGAGTTCACCTCCGCGACGGCCTCGGCGGTCGCGGAGTGGCAGGAGGACCGGGGCCTGGCCGAGACCGGCTCCGTCGACTCCGCCCAGATCGTCTTCCAGCCGGGCGAGGTGCGGATCAAGAAGGTCTCCACCCCGGTCGGCGCGAAGGGCCCCGCCCGGTACGAGATCACCGGCACGACCAGGACGGTCCACGTCGACCTCGACGCCGACAGCCAGGAGCTGGCCCGCAAGGGCGCCAAGGTCACCGTCGACCTGCCCGACGGGAACACCGTCGACGGCCGGATCGCCAAGGTCGGCACGGTCGCCGAGCAGGCGAGCGCGGAGGGCCCGACCACCGTCGACGTCGAGATCTCGCTCGGCAAGGCCAGGACGGGCCGGATCGACCAGGCGCCCGTCCAGGTCAACGTGGAGAGCGAGCGGCACAAGAACGTGCTGTCGGTGCCCGTGGAGGCGCTGCTGGCGCTGGCCGAAGGCGGCTACGGGCTGGAGATCGTCGAGGGTGCGGGCAGCCGGCTGGTGGCCGTGGAGACGGGCGCGTTCGGCGGCGGCCGGGTCGAGGTCACCGGGAACGGCCTCAACGAGGGCATGAAGGTCGGGGTGCCGGAGTCATGACCGAGCCGATCGTCGAACTGAAGGGCGTCACCAAGACCTACGGCGCCGTCGAGGTGCTGAAAGGGGTCGATCTGCTGATCGGACGGGGTGAGCTGACCGCGATCGTCGGGCCGTCCGGCTCCGGAAAATCCACGCTGCTGCACATGATCGGAACCCTGGACCGGCCGACCTCGGGGGAGGTGCGGATCGCGGGCCACGAGGTCGCCGGGCTCACCGACGGCCGGTTGTCGGCGCTCCGCGCCCGGCATCTGGGCTTCGTCTTCCAGCAGTTCCATCTCGCGCACGGGGTGAGCGCGCTCGACAACGTCGCCGACGGGCTGCTGTACGCGGGCGTCCCGATCGGGGAGCGGCGGGAGCGGGCCCGCGCCGCGCTGGAGCGGGTGGGGCTCGGCCATCGGGCCGCGCACCGGCCGCACGAGATGTCGGGC
>NZ_BAAGZI010000708.1:0-1429 GCF_054778695.1 Actinocorallia lasiicapitis | reverse complement strand
GCCCGGCGCGGGCACGGCCGTCCCCGCGACCGGCCGGGGGTTCGCCGACGGGGTCGAACGGCTGCTCGCCCACCCCGAACGCGACCGCAGGGCCGCCGCCAGGGCACGGGCCGAACGGTACCCCTGGAGCGCGGCCGTCACCGGAATGCTCGAGGTCCACGCGGGGGGTGCGGGCGGATCCCGCTGAGGCGGCGGTACCCTCGAACCCGTGCGACGGTTCCTCACTCCCGCCTGGCTGGGCATCCACCTCATCGCGATCACGCTGTTCTCGGCGTTCCTGATCTTCGGCTGGTGGCAGTTCGACCGCGCCCAGGCCGGTAACGCCCGAAGCTGGGGCTACACCTTCGAATGGCCCCTGTTCTCGATCTTCGTCGTGGTGATGTGGATCAAGATGATCCGCGACGACCTCAAGGGCGTCGGCAAACCGGACCCCGACGCGGTGCCGGAGCAGGCCGTCCACGTGCGTCCGATGACCGAGCGCGAGAAGATCAAGCAGGCCGAGGCCGAAGACCCCAGCCTCGCCGCGTACAACCGCTACCTGGCGCGGCTCAACAGCCAGCGGCGCTGACAACCCGGAAAGAGAACGCACCTATGGAAGCCGCCGCCAAGCGCTTTCGGTACATCGCCTACCTGGTCGGTGTGCTGCTGCTCCTGATGACCCTCGGCATGATCATGAAGTACACGCCGATCGACAGCCCCGGCCTCGTCGGCGTCGTCGCCCCGATCCACGGCTTCTTCTACGTCGTCTACCTGGCCGCCGGGTACGACGTGTGGCGCCGGGCCGGCTGGGAGGCGAAGCGGATGCTGGTCATCGCCGCCGCCGGGGTCGTGCCAGGGCTCACCTTCTTCGTCGAGAAGAAGATCGTGGCCGACGCGTACGCGACCGTTCCCGCGCACGCCTGACCCTCCACACGTGAAACCGGCCCGAGGCGATGTTCGCCTCGGGCCCGTTCAGGGGTCAGATCTTCACTTCAGCGCGCTGCTCAGATGGTCCGGCGGGCACCTCCCCGCTTCATCTCGTCGCGACGGCGGCCGCCGATCGAGAAGAGGATGGCGCCGATCATGATGAGCGTCCCAGCGCCCGCCGAGAGAAGCTGGCAGACGGCGAGGGCGGAGTTCAAGGCGTCCATCGGTGGTTCTCGCTTTCTCGCGACCATCGCGTAACTCAGTGTGACTGTCTCGTTACTTTGAGTACCCACTGATCAAGGCGAGGTAAACGCAGGTCATCGGGTTTTCCGCGAAAGGTCATCGTGGACCCAGCCCAGGAAGCCGCCGAACAGCCGGGTGAACGCCCCCGGCGGGATCCGGGACGCCAGCCGGAGCACCGGTTCGGTCTGGCCGAGCGTCGCCGGGCCGTTCACCGCGACGGCGCACGTCGCCGCCAGCGAGGCGCGCCGGGCGCGCTTCGTGCGGCCCGCCTCGTAGCCGC
>NZ_BAAGZI010000707.1:0-1444 GCF_054778695.1 Actinocorallia lasiicapitis | reverse complement strand
CGCGCCCAGGGCGACCTCGGCCGTCCCGGCGTCCAGGCCCGCGAACTCGCTCCGGACGATCGACACCAGCGGATCGTGCGCCGGGGGCACCGGCCGATCGGGACCGAGCCTGGCGAGGGCCTCCAGGTAGCGGGGGACGCCCTGCGCCGCCTCCAGCGCGCGCTGGGTCTCCTCCTCGGAGAGCGGCGGATCCAGGAGGCTCCGCGCCTCCTCCTCGTCCAGCGGCTCCAGCCGGAGGGTCGGGACGGCTGCGCCGTCCAGCGCCTGCAGCAGGTCCGGCCGTACCTGGTCCGGCCGGAAGGCGAGCACCGTCAGCCGGGCTGGGCCGCCCCCGCGGACCAGCTCGACGAGGACCCGCGCCGACCGGCGGTCGGCGCGGTGGACGTCATCGAGCAGGAGCACGTCGCCGTCCCGCAGCCGGGACCGGACGGCCCCCGCCGTCGGGCCCGGGTCGAGCTCCTCGGGTTCCGCGCACCCGAGGAGCTCGCTCCACCACCCGTGCGGGCCCGGCGAGGCACGCCAGGAACGGGCGGTGAGCCCGCGTTCGGCGACCTCCCTGCGGAGCGCCGCCAGCAGATGGGTCTTGCCCATCCCGGGATCGCCGACGAGCGCCACCACGACCGCGCCCTCGTCCATGGCCCGGTCCAGCTCGGCGACGAGCTCCGTCCACAGGTGTTCGCGTCCCGCCACCTCAGGTGCCCCCGCCGCCCACCGCGATGACGGCGGCCGCCGCGACCCGGGACGACACCCCGAGCCGCGCGAAGACCTGCGACAGCCGCTTCTCGACGGTCTTCGTGCTGATCGCGAGGGTCGTCGCGATCTCCCGGTTGGTCATCCCCTCGGCGAGCAGACCGGCGATCTGCCGTTCCCGGTCGGTGAGCCGGGAGAGCACCGGTCCCCGGACGTTCCGTCCCCGCCGCCCGCCCAGACGCTTCTGCTCCAGGACGACCCGGCCGTGCCACCACCGCGCCCCGGCGCCGGCGAACAGGTTCTTGGCGTGGTAGAGCTCGGTGTCGGCGCGTTCACGGTCGGACTCGGCGAGCGCCAGGCCCGCCGCCAGATGCGCCCGGCCCATCGCGACCGGGGCCTCCGCGGCGCCGAAGATCTCCGCCGCCCTGCGCGCGCGGGCGGCCGCGCCGTCGAGGTCGCCGTCCGCCATCAGGACGTAGGACGCGGCCAGATGCGAGTAGGCCTTGGACGTCCGGAGGCCGGACCGTCCGGCGCAGTCCTCGGCCAGCCGCGCCCAGTGCCGTGCCGAGGCGGTGTCCTCCAGCAGGAACGCGGCGAACGCCAACGTGGTGAGGCAGGACAGCCGGTGGTGGCCGTCGATCCGCAGGAGTTCGGGGCCGCCGCCGGCCCTGACCATCTCGGTGACGCAGCCGGCCGCGTCACCGCTCAGCAGCCGCACCCGGGCGCGCTGGCTCCGCGCCAGGACGCCCCACAG
>NZ_BAAGZI010000706.1:0-1450 GCF_054778695.1 Actinocorallia lasiicapitis | reverse complement strand
CGGGTGAGGAACGACACGGCCGCGGCGACCATCGCGGGGACGGCGGCGGCCGGCGCGACCTCGGCGGAGACCGGACGGCCCGCGAGCGTGAGTTCGAAGCGGGCGGAGGAAAGGGCGCGGAGCCCGATGTCGGGGCGGAGCAGCGGGATGACGTCGGAGCGGCCGTCGTCCAGGGCGAAGAGAAAACGGCCGGACAGGGCGGCCAGCGCGGGCACGGCGCGGACGGCCTCGTCGAGCGCAGCCACCAGCGGCCGGATATCCGTCCTGCCCCGATCGTCCAGACCGCTGAGGGGGGAGGCGATGAGGTTGCGGACGCGTTCGTGGGTCCACGACGGAAGGAGGCCCGCGGACGTCAGGCGGTCGGCCAGTTCGGCGGAGCAGTCCGGTGCCAGGCCCCTGAGCTGGAGATTGGCCCGGGAGGTCAGTTCGATGACACCGGAGCCGAGGTCGCGGGCGGCCAGTGCGAGCGCCTGGAACTGGGGACCTGTGATCGCACCGCCGGGGAGGCGGACGCGGGCCAGGGCGCCGTCGGCCGCACTGTGCAGCTGGAGGGCGCCCGGGCAGGCGTCGGGGCGGCTGCGGTCGTTCGGCATTCGGGTGATGATGCCACTTCCTCCTGCGAGGGCAGAAACCGATAGTGTCACCGCGACGGCCGGGGAGGAAGTCGGTGCGAATCCGACGCTGTCCCGCAACTGTGAGTCCGGACCAGGTCCGGTGAGCCAGGAACGAACCGGTCGTCCATCCATCCGACTGAGCGGGGCGCGGACCCCGGGGAGGAAGCGTCGCCGTGCGCGAGCCCGTCATCCTGCTGTTGTCGACCTCCGACACCGATCTGCTGAGCGCCCGTGCGAGCGGCGCGGCCTTCCGGTTCGGCAACCCCGCCCGGCTCGCCGCGGACGAGATCGGGCTCGACGGTGTCGATCTGGTCGTGGTCCGGCTGCTCGGCGGCCGCCGCGCCTGGGAAGAGGGCCTTGACCTGCTGCTCGGCAGCGGACTCCCGGTGGTCGTGCTGGGCGGCGAGCAGGCCGCGGACGCCGAGCTGATGGAGTTGTCGACGGTCCCGAAGGGCGTCGTCGCCGAGGCCCACGCCTATCTGGCGCACGGCGGCGCGGCGAACCTGGGCGAACTCCACAGATTCCTGTCCGACACGGTGCTGCTGACCGGCTACGGCTTCGCGTCGCCGCAGGCCGCGCCCGTCTGGGGGGTCCTGGAGCGCACGGCCGCGGCCACGGACGGCCCGAAGGTCGCCGTGCTCTACTACCGTGCCCACCACGTCGCCGGGAACACGGCCTTCGTCGAGACCCTCTGCCAGGCGATCGAGCACCACGGCGGCCGGGCGCTGCCCGTCTACTGCGCGTCGCTCCGCCAGGCGCCGGCCGAGCTGCTCGCCGAGCTGGCCACCGCGGACGCCCTGGTCGTCACGGTCCTGGCGGCGGGCGGCACCCGCCCC
>NZ_BAAGZI010000705.1:0-1458 GCF_054778695.1 Actinocorallia lasiicapitis | reverse complement strand
GCCTTGCCCGGCCTCGCCCGCAGCAGCAGCGAGGCGTAGGCGAGCTTCAGCCGGGACAGGTTGCGCGGGTCCTCGTCCTCGCCGAGCAGCGACAGCGCCCGCTCGGCCAGCGTGATGCCGCGCTCGTACTCGCCGCGCATCTCCGCGACGAACGCCGCCTCCCAGTAGGCGGCGATCCGCGCCTGCGCGCTGCCGATCCGCTCGGCCCGCACCACCAGGTCGTCGGCGAGCTGACCGGCCCGCACCAGGTCGCCGCGTTCGATGCAGCAGCCCAGCAGGGTCGCGCCGAGATGGACGGCGGCCTCCGACAGCTCACCGCCGGCGATCGACAGCTTCCGCAGCGCGTCCTCCGCGCACTGGACGCCCGCGCTGGTGTCGCCGCGCTCGCGCAGGCAGCGGCTGAGCGCGACATGGGCGCGGGTCCAGTGCTCCCGGTCGTACTCCAGCGAGGCGCTGCCCGCGATCTCGCGGAGCTCGGCGATCGCGTCCTCCAGCGAACCGCTCGCCTCCAGCGCCAGGGCGTGGCCCCAGCGGGCCTGGCGGAGCATGTCGGGCAGCGCGAGTGCGTCGGTGTGGGCGAGGACCTCGGCGAACCGGTCGCGCGCCTCGGCGGCGGCGCCGTTCTGCAGCGCGATCTCCGCGTACTCCAGGGTGACGCGCAGCTCGTCGACGATGTCCTCGCTGACCCCGCTGACCAGGTAGGTCGGCGAGCAGTTCAGCTTGCGCGCGAGCAGTTCGATGACCGACGGGGCGGGCACCCGCTTGTCGGACTCGATCAGCGAGATGTAGCTGTCGGAAAGCTCGGGGAAGGCGAGCTGGGCCTGGCTGATGCCCTGCTTGATACGGAGGTTCCTGATCCGGTCTCCGAGAGTCTCTTGACTCATTCCCACCCGTCCCTCTTTACTGTTGGTCATGCCCCGATTGCGCAAAGTCATGAAATTCGCCGCCATGACCGCCGTCCTGCTCGGAGCTCTGACGCTCCTCACCGGACCGGCGGCCGCCGTCAAACCAGTAGGAATCGGGCCACGCGTGCACTGCTGCTGATTCTGGCCGATCAGGGCCCTACAGCGCGCGCAGAGCCAGGAAAAAGTCGACCCTGTCTTCGAGCGTGGACAGGTCCCGGCCCGTCAGCTCCTCGATCCGGCGAATCCGGTAACGCAACGTGTTGACGTGCAGGTGGAGCTGGTTCGCGCAGCGGTTCCACGAGCCCGAGTTCTCCAGGAACGCGCCCAGGGTGCGGACCAGGTCGGAGTGGTGCTCGGCGTCGTAGTCCTGGAGCGGGCCGAGCAGCCGGTCGCGGAACGACCGGCGCACCCCGTCGGGAACCGTCGCCAGCAGCAGCGCGTGCGAGTGGATCTCGTCGCTGGTGACGACATGGGCGCGGCCGCCGCGGCGCGCCCCGGCCAGCCGCCGCGTGTGCCTGGCCTCCTCGACGGCCCCGAACAGCAGGGACGGCCC
>NZ_BAAGZI010000704.1:0-1460 GCF_054778695.1 Actinocorallia lasiicapitis | reverse complement strand
GCCCCTCCGGGGCCGACCCGACGCGACCGACCCGCACCGAACATCCCGGAGGCCGGTTGTAGGAGTCCTATAACCGGCCTCCGCCGGTGACGGCAACGCTGACGGCAACAGGGACGCCAGACCACCGCTGTCACAGCCCCAGAGAGGCACTGATTCAGAGCCCCAGCGCAACCAATTCTTCACGGTAAAGGCGCATCGTGTCACGCCAAGAATCGCCATTCCGCATCACTTCATGAACGGCGAGCAAAGGGTCAGTTGAAGCTGAACACAACCCATACACTTGCGGGGCGATATCGTCGGTCAGCAAGTGATCATAGTGGAATGACCCCTCGAAGCCGAGCCAAGCCACGATTCCATTCACCCGAACGGCCCGAAGTAGAATCTCTCTGAGGTAGCCCTCCAAAGAATCCGGCAGGCTCTCGAACCTAAGGTCATATTCGAAGATACCGATATCTTCAGGCATCGGCACATCCCGGCTCATCTCAAATATCGACACACTTTCAGGGCTGTCAGTCCCGATTGAGAAATCCAGCTCGGGCGCAGAAGGCACGCGAGCAACCAACCAACAGCTGATCATAGGCGCCACGCCGTCCCAGCAGAGCGCATCACGCAACGAGCTCACCACAGACCCCACTTCTGCATGTTCTTAGCGGTGGGTACGACCGCAGACACGACCTTACCAATATAGGGCCCATCGGTAGCGACAAAGAGGACGACCACCTTCCCGTTGACCTTACCGGCGTAGCCGATCGACTGCGTGCCGCCGATCTTCCAACTGAAGGTTTTGTCCGGGCTTTTGAGGACCGAAGAAGTAAGGCTCTCAAACAGCTCACGGCGTGCCGCGTCACTGCCCTTGACCGGAAGCAGACCAGCCTGGATTAGGTAACGCATCGCATGGCCACCGCCCTTATTCATGCCCTGATAGGCATCAGCAACTGCGTCATCGCCGAGACCACAGCCTGGATTGGCATTGTGGACGAGGACCGGCGTGTCGCCCGCCAGCACATAGTAGGTGTGCCTGCGGATTCGGTTCTGGGGCTGTTACGGGTCGCGCGCCATCGCTCTACCTGGACCTTGTTCGGAGAGTTAATTGTCGTCACAGCTTCTGACGGCAGCCGTGACGGCAACGTAGACAGACACTCTCCCAGGACATCCGCTGTGACGGCAGCCCGCCGGCCGACCGCGCCCAGCCTGGCATCTTCCGCCCCGCTCACGACTGCCCCCGAGCCATCGCCTTCCGTACTCACCCTCGACCACCATCGGCGCGTCCGTGGAGCCCGGTAGCGGGCTGGGCGACCCGGGCAAAGAGAGAAAGACCGATCCTGGCAACACTGCCGTGAGCAGCGGATCTGCGGCCCGATGAGAACTTTCCTTACGTCTTCAAGGGCGACCCGCTCCGCGGGCCGCCGACACCGGCGCGGCCCGCGCCGGGCTCCGGCCCCTCCGGGGCCGACCCGCCG
>NZ_BAAGZI010000703.1:0-1468 GCF_054778695.1 Actinocorallia lasiicapitis | reverse complement strand
GCCGGGCTGACGCTGCGGGTGCGCCGCCGGCCGGTGCCCGGCACCCCGCCCAAGGACGTGCTGGTCGAACGCGACTACCCGCGGATGCGGAAGCGGCCGCTCCGCGACGCGGTCGTGTTCGACACCCACGAGGGCCGCCGCTACGCCTGCAACCCGCGCGCGATCTTCGAGGAGCTGCGCGGCCGCGACCTCGCCCTCGACTACCTGTGGGTCTGCGCGGACGGCCAGTTCCCCGCCCCGCCCGGCGCCCGGACGGTCGTCGCGGGCTCCGCCGCCCACTTCGAGGCCCTGGCGACGGCCCGGCTGATCGTCGGCAATCAGCGGATGCCCCGCTGGTTCGCCAAACGGGACGACCAGATCTACCTCCAGACCTGGCACGGCACCCCGTTGAAGACCATCGGCCGTGACGTCACCACCCTGCTCGAGGCACGTGCGGACGCCAGGGCGAGGGCCGAGAGGGAGGTCCCGTCCTGGGATCTGGTCCTTTCACCGAACCCGCACACCACCCCGATCATGCGCAGCGCCTACGGCTACGAAGGCGAGATCCTCGAATCGGGCTACCCGCGCAACGACCTGCTGTACGCGCCGGGACGGGCGGAGCGCGCCGCCGAGGTCAGGGCGAGGCTCGGTCTTCCTGCGGGTAAGAAGGTGCTGCTCTACGCGCCGACCTGGCGCGACGACGCCTCGCAGGGGGAGCGGAAGGAGCCCGTCCGGCCCGCCCTCGACCTCGCCGAGATGCGGACGGCGCTCGGCGACACCCATGTGCTGCTGATCCGCGGCCACCACTACACGCCGCTGGACCGCGACTGGCGGCGGTCGGACGCGTTCGTCCGCGACGTCACCGCCTACCCCGACATCGCGGAGCTCTACCTGGTCGCCGACCAGCTCATCACGGACTACTCCTCCTCGATGTTCGACTTCGCGGGCACCGGCAGGCCGCTGGTGTTCTACACCTACGACTACGAGCGCTACCGGGACGAGGTGCACGGCTTCTACTTCGATTTGGCGGCCGAGGCGCCGGGCCCGCTGGTCAGGACCACCGGCGAGGTGATCGCGGCGGTGCGGGCCGAGGGCGCCGGGTTCGCGGACGCCCGGGCCCGGTTCGCCGCGAAGTACTGCCCCTACGACGACGGGCACGCGGCGCGGCGGGTCGTCGACCAGCTGCTCAAGATGCTGTCCCTGGAGACCGGAGCCTGATGAGAACGCTGCTCGTCCTCGCGTCCTGCCTGCTGCCGGTGGTGGCGGCGGCGACCGGTTCGCCGTGGATCTTCGGCGCGGTGTTCCTGCTCTGCCAGCTCGCCGACCGGCGCTGCGCCACCAAGGGCGTCGAGAAGCGGCTCGGGGAAGCCGGGCTGACCGGTCCTGTCCGGTTCGTGCTGCGGGCCGAGGCGTTCCCCGTGCTGCTGGCGCTGACCGGCGCGCCCGCCGCGCTGGCGGCCGGGTACGCGCTGCTGCCCGTGGCGGCGGC
>NZ_BAAGZI010000702.1:0-1470 GCF_054778695.1 Actinocorallia lasiicapitis | reverse complement strand
GGCCGCCTTGCCCCGGCCGCAGGCGAACAGCGCGCGCCCGAGGTGGGCGACGAGCCCGTAGCCGATCAGTCCGGGCGCGAACGCGAGGATCGCCCTGGCCAGCACCTCGGGGTGGGCGTCCGGGCCGTGGTCGAAGAAGTCCGCGACGGGTGGCGCGACGGCCGCGAGCACCGCCGCCCCCGCGCCCGAGACCAAGACGACGGCCCTGGTGGTCCCGGCGAGGATCCGGTCGAACGGCCCGGGATCGGCGTCGTCGGCGCGCGCGGACAGCGCCTGGAACGCGCTGGTCGCGATCGGGACGGCCAGGATCGCCCACGGCAGCAGGTAGACCGCCCACGCGTAGTTGTAGTCGGTGAGCGCGCCGACCGTCCCGTAGCCCTTGAACACGAGCACGGTCAGCATCGCGCACTGCTGGGCGATGACGGTCGCGACCCCGGCCAGCGCCAGCTTCCGGACCCGTCCGGCCACCCCGTCGGGGAAGGTGAGCGTGGGCCGCAGCCCGAGCCGGAGCGGCCGCGCCGCGATCAGCGCGACGACCACGAGCGCGACCACGCCCAGCGTGGTCCCGACCGACAGCATCAGCTCCGCGCCGCCCGGCACCCGGGCGAGGTCGTCGGGGTCGTGCTCCCCCATCAGCGGGACATAGGCCACATAAGCGGCCATCACCACGAGGCTGGACACCAGCGGCGCGAGCGCGGGGCCGGTGAACCTCCGGTGCGCCTGGAGCACCCCGTACAGCACCACCGCGAGCCCGTACAGCACGATCTGCGGCGCGAACACCACCAGCATCCGCGCCCCGACGGCCAGGTAGGCGGCCCGATCGCAGCCGCCGAGCCCGCCCCTGGTCAGCACGTCCATGATCGGCCCCGCGGCCAGCGCCGCGGCCAGTGCCAGCGGCGTGAGCAGCAGCAGCACCCAGGTGAGCATCGCCGACGCCGTCCGCCGCACCACCTCGGTGTCGCCGCGCTCGGCCGGCGCCGCCAGCACCGGCACGAGCAGGCTCGCCAGCGCACCGCCCGCCACGATCTCGAACACGATGTTCGGGATCTGGTTGGCGGTGAAGTAGGCGTCACTGAGGCAGGAGTTGGTGACCGTCTGGGAGAAGACCAGCGTGCGGCCGAACCCGGCGAGCCGGGCCAGGACGGTCAGCCCGGCGATGAGGACGGCGGCCCCGGCGAGGCCGCCCGAAAGACGCTTCACGGGACGGGCGGATGCTCCACCACGGAGTCCGGCTTCGGCTCGACCGGGCGGCGGCCCAGCATGTCCACCCAGTTCAGCGCCGGAGTCTCCCGGATGACCTTGGTGAAGCTGACGTACTCGCTCGCGCCGTTGAGCGCAACCAGCCCGCCGAGCACCGCCAGCCTCGGCAGCAGCCCCAGCCTGGTGGCGGACAGGCCGATCAGCGCGCCGAGCGCGTTGGCCCCGGCGTCGCCGAGCATGGCCCGCTCACCCAGGTCCTCGGGCAGCAGC
>NZ_BAAGZI010000701.1:0-1477 GCF_054778695.1 Actinocorallia lasiicapitis | reverse complement strand
CCGGTCGATGGCCTCGCGGGTGGCGGTGCCGTCCTCGGCCAGCCCGAGCGCCTCGCGCAGACCGGGCAGCGACTGCTCGCCCGCCCAGAGCTGGCGGGCGCGGAGCATCGCCAGGACCAGGTCGATCCTGGCCTCGCCCGCCGGGGGCTCGCCGAGGACGTGCAGGCCGTCACGGATCTGGACGTCCTTCACCTCGCAGAGCCAGCCGTCGACGTGCAGCAGGAAATCGTCGAACTCGGCGTCGTGCGGGCGGTCGTCCAGGCCCAGGTCGTGGTCGAGGCGGGCGGCCTGGATCAGGGTCCAGATCTGGGCGCGGATCGCGGGCAGCTTCGCCGGGTCCATCGCGGCGATGCTCGCGTGCTCGTCCAGGAGCTGTTCGAGCCGGGCGATGTCGCCGTAGGAGTCGGCGCGGGCCATCGGCGGGACGAGATGGTCGACGAGCGTGGCGTGCGCGCGCCGCTTGGCCTGCGTGCCCTCGCCCGGGTCGTTGACCAGGAACGGGTAGATCAGCGGCAGATCGCCGAGCGCGGCGTCCGGGCCGCAGCCCGCCGAAAGGCCCGCGCCCTTGCCGGGCAGCCACTCCAGATTGCCGTGCTTGCCGACATGGACGACCGCGTGCGCTCGGAACGTCTCCTGGAGCCAGCGGTAGGCGGCCAGATAGTGGTGGCTCGGCGGAAGGTCGGGATCGTGGTAGATCGCGACGGGGTTCTCGCCGAAGCCGCGCGGCGGCTGCACCATCACCACGACGTTCCCGGCCTCGAGCGCGGCGAGCACGATGTCGTCGCCGTCCACGAACAGCTCGCCGGGGGCCGTGCCCCAGTGCCGCTCGACCCCCGCCCGGAGATCGTCGGGGAGGGTGGCGAAGAACTCGGCGTACGCGGCGCCGTCGATCCGGACGGGGTTGGCGGCGAGCTGCTCCTCGGTCAGCCACTCGGGGTCCTGGCCGCCCGCCGCGATCAGCGCGTGGATCAGGGCGTCGCCGTCCTGCTCCGCGACGCCGGGCAGATCGTCGAAGACATATCCGGACTCCCGCATCGCCGCGAGCAGCCGGACCACGCTGCGCGGGGTGTCCAGGCCGACGGCGTTGCCGATCCTGGAGTGCTTGGTCGGATAGGCCGAGAGCATGATCGCCACCCGCTTGTCGGCCGGTGCGACCCGGCGGAGCAGGGCATGGCGGTAGGCGATGCCCGCGACGCGGCGGGCCCGCTCCTCGTCGGCGACATAGACCGTCAGGCCGTCCTCGTCGATCTCCTTGAACGAGAACGGGACGGTGATGATCCGGCCGTCGAACTCGGGGATCGCGACCTGGGAGGCGGCGTCGAGGGGGGTCAGGCCGTCGTCGTTGGCCTCCCAGTCGGCGCGGCTGCTGGTCAGGCAGAGGCCCTGCAGGATCGGGATGTCGAGGGCGGCGAGCGCGCCGACGTCCCACAGCTCGTCGTCGCCGCCCGCGCCGGCCGTCGCGGGGCGGGTGCCGCCC
>NZ_BAAGZI010000700.1:0-1478 GCF_054778695.1 Actinocorallia lasiicapitis | reverse complement strand
CCGCGTCCAGGGCGGCCGCCACCAGCTCGCGCAGCAGCAGCGCGTTCCCCTCGGTCGCCCGGTGGAGCCGGTGCAGGGTCGTGTCGTCGACGGGCCTGCCGAGCCGGGCGCGGAGCACCAGCGCGGTGTCGTCCAGGGTCAGCGGGCCGATCGCGGCGCGGACCGCGTGGTCGTCCTTCCACAGCGCCGTCACCTTCTCGGGGGCGGGCTCGTCGGTGCGGACCGTCGCCACGAGATGCGCGCCGCCGTTGGCCACCAGGTAGTGGACGGTCGCCGCCGAGGCGCTGTCCAGCAGATGAGCGTCGTCGACGGCCAGCAGCAGCCGCTTGCCGCGCACACTGATCGCCTCGGCCGCCCAGCGCAGCGGATTGGCCTGGTCGCCGGGGGAGCGGGCCGGCAGCAGATGCGCCAGCGCCCCGTAGGGGATACCGCGCGCCGAACCCGTCGCGCTGATCCTGGCCACCTCGTACCGTCCGGCCGGAAACCCCGCGACGATCTCCGCGGCCAGCCGCGACTTGCCCGTCCCGGCTGGTCCCGCGATCACCAGCGCGGTCTGTCGGGCGACGGCGCCGAGCCGTGCGAGCTCAGCACCCCGACCGGCGAACGGCCACCCGGCCATAAATCCCCTAGCCTTCCTCGGCTGCGCTCTTTATCGTCTCCCTGTGGACCGCTGGGGGGCAAGCTTCTCCGTCGACTGCCCGCGCTGCGCGCGCCGGACGATCGTCCGGGTTCCCGACGGCCCGGACCGCGCCTTCCTGCCCGCCCAGTTCCAGCCGTACACGCTCGCCGAATGCCAGGCGTGCCTGCTGGTCGTCCTGCTCGATCTCGCGGGCGAGCCCACCGTGCTGTGGCCCGCGGGGAGGACGCCGCCCGATCCCGCGATCCCCCCGATGCTCCGGGACGAACTACGCGAAGCGCACGCCTGCCTCCGCGCCGGAGCGTACTCCGGCGCGGTGGTCGCCGTCCGCCGGATTCTGGAGGGCGCCTGCCGCGACCACGGCGTGCACGCCCCCACCCTGTACACCGCGCTCCAGACCATGGAACGCGACGGCAGGCTCGAAGGCCGGCTCCTGCAGTGGGCCGACGACCTGCGCATCCTCGGCAACCGCGGCGCCCATCTGGGCGCCCCCACCACCGAGCGGGACGCCGCCGACGCCGTCGCGCTCGCCGAAGCCCTCCTCGACTACCTCTACCTGTTCGCCGCCACCTACGCCCGGTTCAAGCAGCGGCGCGGTGAACGGCCCGCCCGCGGCGCCGACCCGCCGTCGGTCCGGCTGCTCCGCGACCGCGGCATCCCCTTCACCCCGATCTCCTACGAACCGCCGCGCGGCCACCGGCCGTCCCGGCGGGCCCTGGCCGACCGGCTCGGCGTCCCGCCCGACCGGTTCCTCAAGACCGTCGTCGTGGACGTGGGCCCACATGTGGCCATCGCGGTCCTGCCCGTCGCGGAACAGGTCGACCTGCGCGCCGTCGCCGCG
>NZ_BAAGZI010000699.1:0-1497 GCF_054778695.1 Actinocorallia lasiicapitis | reverse complement strand
CCCCCTAATGGGAGCTACCGGGTGAGCCTCACTGGCAGACTCGGTGCCTGGTAGCCGCTGGTGAGTGAGCACTCTCACCCCCTGGACTTCCGAGTCCTATGGTCAGATCGTGCCTTCACCGGTGGTCAGGGGTCCTTTGATCGCTGATGGGATGTCGTGCCCCCGAACGTCTGGGTGAGCACTGGTCCATTAGGTCGCCGACTGGGTCCCTGCGGGCTTCCATGTCCCGTTGTCGATCTTGGAGGTTGTAGTGCTGTTCGTTGGAGATGACTGGGCCGAGGACCACCACGACATCGAGATCCAGGACGAGACCGGCAAGGTGCTGAAGCGTGCTCGCCTGGCCGAGGGCATGGTCGGGATCGTCCGGTTCCACGACCTCGTCGGACGGTATGTGGCCGAGGACGCCGACTCGTTGGACGTGCTGGTGTGTATCGAGGTTGACCGGGGTCCGTGGGTGCGGGCGCTGGTCGCGGCTGGCTACCGGGTGTTCGGCGTCGACCCCAAGCAGGCCGCCCGGCACCGCGAGATCCTCGGTTCCTCGGGGGCCAAGAGCGATAAGGGCGATGCCCACGCGCTCGCGGACATGATCCGCACCCGCCGCCACCAGCTCCGCGAGGTCGCCGGTGACTCGGAGGTCGCTGAGGCCGTCAAGGTCGTCACCCGCGCCCATCAGACGCTGATCTGGGAACGGACCCGCCACATGCTGCGGCTGCGCGTGGCGTTGCGGGACTACTTCCCGGCCGCGTTGGAGGCATACAAGCCGCTGGGTCTCACCTCGGACACGGTGCTGAAGCTCCTGGCCAAGGCAGCGACGCCCGAGGCCGCGGCGAAGCTGACGACCGCCCAGATCTTCGCCTGCTTGAAGGGCCGCCGGGACATCTCCGGCAAAACGGCCGCGATCCAGGGCGTTCTGCGCGCCGAGCACCTGGGGCAGGCGCCGCTCGTCACGACGGCCTATGCCGCGACCGTGAAGTCGCTGGTCGCGATCATCACGGTCCTCAACTCGGAGATCAAGACCATGGAAGGCCAGGTCGAGGCCCATTTTGGTAGGCACCCGGACGCCGAGGTCATCCTCAGCCAGCCCGGCATCGGCGTGATCCTCGGCGCCCGGGTGCTCGCCGAGTTCGGAGACGCCGAGAACCGGTACGCCTCGGCGAAGGCCCGCAAGAACTACGCCGGCACCTCGCCGATCACCCGCCAATCCGGCAAGAGCAAGGTCGTCCAGGCCCGGTTCGTCCACAACGACCGGCTCATCGACGCCCTCCACCTCCAAGCCTCCTGCGCCCTCCTACACGACCCGGCCGTCCGCGCCTACTACGACCAGCTCAAAGCGCGCGACATCAGCCACAACGCCGCCCTCCGCCAAGTCGGCAACCGCCTCGTCGGCATCCTCCACGGATGCCTCAAAAACCACACCCTCTACGACCAGGCGACCGCCTGGTCCCACCACGGCTACGACCTCACCGCTTGACATCCAACCTCCAGGGATGTCTGACC
>NZ_BAAGZI010000698.1:0-1500 GCF_054778695.1 Actinocorallia lasiicapitis | reverse complement strand
GAGCGCCTCGGCGCACAGCGCGACGCCCGCGGCGGGAGCACCGGCGAGGCTGGTCAGCAGCCCGAGTTCGTGCAGGACGAACGCCTCGGTGGCGCGGTCGCCGGAGGCCCGGGCGGCGCGCAGGCAGGCCTCGGCGATGGCGGTGCCGGTGGGGAAGGAGCCCGAGTCGCGGTAGATCTTGATCATCATCGCGTACATCATTCCGCCGCCCGCGCCGGTCGACAGCTCAACGGCGCGCAGATGGTGCTGGAGCGCTTCGTCCGGTTTCTGGCGGAACAGGGCGGACACCCCGCGCAGGAACTCCGCCCAGGCGCGCGTCCGGTCGGTGTCCAGGGCGTCGAGGAACCGGGTGGCCTGGTCGACCCGCTCCAGCCGTTCGATCGGGAACGGGGTGCGCAGGGTCGGCAGCAGCGGGGTGGTGAGCCGGGTCGCCTGGGTCGCCTCGGCGCGCGGGGTCGCCGCGACGTTCCCCGGCGTCCCGACGAAGACCAGCGAACCCATCAGCGCGGCCATCGCCCAGGCGGCGTCGCCCCGGCCGGGCCCACGGTCGCCGTCGACGCACTCGCAGAGCGCGAGCACGAGCTGGGTGGCCAGCCCGACCGTGCCGCCCGGCTCCAGCGCGGCCTGCCTGACCACGCTGAACAGCCCGCCGCGCTCGCGCGCCAGACGTTCGCGGTTGGCGGCGTTCGGCTCGTTCAGCAGATCGCTGAGCAGCGCCAGATGGAAGGCGAGCAGCCGCGACAGCACCGCGTTCCGCTCCGACCGCTGGAGCTGCCGCAGCGCGAACAGCCGGACCAGCCCCTGGTAGCGGTAGCGGGCCGGGGCGGGCGACTCGATGAGGCACGCGTCGACCAGCGACTCGCAGAGCTCCTCGGCCTCCGCTTCGTCGGTGTCGAGCATCGCGGCCGCCGCCGACAGGCTGAGATCGGCCGATTCCGGGACGGCCAGAATCCGGAAGGTGCGCGCCGCCTCGACCCCCAGCCCCGAATAGGAGAGCTGGAAAGTCGACTCGACGGCCAGATCGCCGATCTTCAGCTCGTCGAGCCTGCGCCGCTCGTCGGAGATCCGCCCGGCGAGGGTCGACACCGACCAGGTCGGACGGGTCGCGAGCCGCGCCGCCAGGATCCGGACGGCGAGCGGCAGGTTCTCGCACGCCGCGACGGCACTGCGCGCCGCGTCCGGCTCCGCCTCGACCCGGTCGGGGCCCGCGATCCGCGCGAAAAGGGCGATCGCCTCGTCGGTGTCGAACGGCCCGATCGGCAGCAGCCGCGCGCCGGGCAGCCCCGGCAGCATCGACCGGCTGGTGATCAGTACGGCGCAGCCGGAGGTGCCGGGCAGCAGCGGCCGGATCTGCGCGACGTCACGGGCGTTGTCCAGGACGACCAGCACACGGCGGCCCGCCAGCCGGGAGCGGAGCAGCGCCGACAGCTCGTCCAGGGAGGACGCGGCGGGTTCGCCGCCGTCGAGCGCGCGCAGGAACGACGCCAGGACGGTCTCGGG
>NZ_BAAGZI010000697.1:0-1500 GCF_054778695.1 Actinocorallia lasiicapitis | reverse complement strand
TGGCCGCGCAGCCGCTCGGCCCTCCGGCGGGCGCGCCCTCGTCCGGGACGCTCGCCGACACGGCGCGCTGGCCCGCGACCGGCGGCCTCCGGATCTTCCAACCCTGGGTGTCACCCACCCGAACACCCCACTACGGTGCGGATTGCTCCTGCGACGTCGAATTCTGGAAGCCCGCCACCGACGGCGGCCGCACGGCCCTGCGCCCGACCCTCCTCGGCGACGCCCTGCACGCCGAGGCGTTCGAACCGGCCGAGATCGTCATCGCCGGACGCGCCTACCCCGCCCTCCAGGCCCTGGCCCGCACCCTCACCGACGATCACGACTTCCCCGTCGACGCCGTCTACACCTGGGTGGACGGCGACGACACGACCTGGCGCACCCGCCGCGACACGGCCCTCGCCGGAACCGTCTCCCGTCCGGCCGACGGCGGCGACAGCCGCTACAGCTCCCGCGACGAACTCCGCTACTCGCTGCGCTCCCTCGCCGTCCACGCCCCCTGGATCAGGCACGTGTGGATCGTCACCGACGGGCAGCGTCCCGGCTGGCTCCGCGACGGCGACGGCCTGACCGTGGTCGACCATCGCGAGATCTTCGCCGATCCGGAAGCCCTGCCGACCTTCAACTCCCACGCCATCGAGACCCGCCTCCACCACATCGACGGCCTCAGCGAGCACTTCCTGTACCTCAACGACGACTTCTTCCTGGGCCGCCCGCTCACCCCCGGCGCGTTCTTCCACCCCAACGGGATCACCAAGTACTTCGCCTCACCGCTGATCATCCCGCCCGCGCCGCGCGCCGCCGCCGATCCGACCTGGCTGGCCGCCGCGAAGAACAACCGCGCCCTGATCGAACGGGACTTCGGCCGCACCACCACCCACGCCTTCAAGCACGCGCCGTACGCGCTGCGCCGCAGCGTCCTCGCCGAGCTGGAGGAGCGCTACCCCGAGGAGTTCCGGCGGACGGCCCGCAGCCGGGTCCGCTCGGTCGCCGACCTCTCGGTCGTCTCCTCGCTGTACCACTACTACGCCCTGTGCACGGGACGCGCGGTGCCTGGCGGGCTGAAAGCCGACACCGTCCGGCTGAGCCACCGCGCCGACCTGCCGATGCTGACCCGGCTGCTCGCCTTCCGCGACCGTGACGTGTTCTGCCTCAACGACATGGCCTCCGGCGACCTCGACGAATCCGGCAAATGGCACGCCGCGACGGGCTTCCTGGAGAGCTACTTCCCCCACCCCGGCCCGCACGAAAGGGATTGCTGATGGACACGCACCGGTCGGAGAAGGGGATCGCGGTCTCGGTCGTCGTCACGGGGGCGGGGCGCAGGGCCGTCGCCCGGACCGTCCGCTCGGTACGGCAGCAGACGCTGCGGTCGGTCGAGGCGGTCGTGCCGCCGCGACATCCGTCGGGCTCGCATGTGCTGTTCGTCGCGGCGGGCGAGCTGCTCGACCGGCACGCCTGCCTGACCCTGTTCGCGGCGGCCGTCCGGACCGGCGCGGACAG
>NZ_BAAGZI010000696.1:0-1502 GCF_054778695.1 Actinocorallia lasiicapitis | reverse complement strand
AGCCGGGCGGCGGTGTCGGCGCAGAGCACGCCCTCCGGCGAGTCGGGGGCGAACCCGCGCCAGGGGTCGGCCTGATCGGCGCCCAGGGCCGCCGCCAGTTCGCCCATCTGCTCGGACGTCAGCAGCGACGAGTGGTTCTGCGGGTGCCCCTGGGTGGGCAGCCCGTACCCCTTCACCGTGTACGCGAAGATCACGGTCGGCCGGGTGTCGTCGATCCGCGCGTAGGCGTCGGCGAGCGCCCGATGATCATGCCCGCCGAGGTCGCGGACCGCGGCCAGCAGGGTGGCGTCGTCGAGGTCGGCGAGCAGCCCGGCGATCGCCGGGTCCCCCGCGGGGAGCCGTTCGCGCAGTTCCTCGGCGGGGCAGCGGAGCAGCCGCTGGTACTCGGGGTTGCTCATGGTGTCGATGCGTTCGCGGAGCCGCCCGCCGCCGGGCCGGGTGAACAGATCCTCCAGCAGCCGCCCGTACTTGACGTTCAGCACCTGCCATCCGGCGGCGTCGAACATGCCCTGGAGCCGTCCCGCCGAGATGTTCGGCACCACCCGGTCCAGCGACTGCCGGTTCAGGTCGACGATCCACACGACCTCGCCGAGCTCCCCGACGGCCGGATCGAGGATCGCCTCCCAGACGGCGCCTTCGTCCAGCTCGGCATCGCCGACCAGCGAGTACTGGCGGCCGATCCCGGCCGTCCCCACATACCGGCGGGCCATCGCGCCCCAGATCGGCGCGGTCGCCCCGATGCCGACCGACCCGGTCGAGTAGTCGACGGGGTCGGGGTCCTTGATCCGGCTCGGATAGCTCTGCAGCCCGCCGAACTGCCGCAGCGTCGTCAGATACCGCTCGGGCAGCTCCCCGAGCAGATAGTTGATCGCGTGCAGGACGGGCGAGGCGTGCGGTTTGACCGACACCCTGTCCTCGGCGGTGAGCTGGCCGAACCAGAGCGAGGTCATGATCGACACCATCGACGCGGACGACGCCTGGTGCCCGCCGACCTTCAGCCCGGTCGGGTTGGGCCGCACCCGGTTCGCGTCGTGCACGATGGCCGTCGCCAGCCAGAGCACCCTGTCCTCGATCGACCGCATCACATCAACCATGGCAGTCACCCTAGAGCGCGGCATCTCCCGAAGCGAACGCGCTGACCTGGGCGGATCTGCGCCGCGAGCGGCAGGTCCCGCTCGTCGACCACGCCGATCACCGGGTAGCCGCCGGTGGTCGGATGGTCGGCGAGGAACAGGATCGGCAGCCCGCTGGGCGGCACCTGCACCGCGCCGAGCGGCATCCCCTCGCTCGGCAGCTCGCCCGTGCGGGCACGCGGCAGGGACGGTCCCGTGAACCGGACCCCGACCCGGTTGCTCGCGGACGTCGCCTCGTACGGCCGTCCGGTGAGCAGGGCGAGGGCTTCGCCGGTGAACCAGTCGGCGCGCGGTCCCGGCAGCAGCCGCAGCCGCAACTCCGCCGGCAGGGGCGCGACGGGCGCGGTGTCCAGGCCGGGGAACGGGCCG
>NZ_BAAGZI010000695.1:0-1512 GCF_054778695.1 Actinocorallia lasiicapitis | reverse complement strand
CCGACCGCGCCTGGTCGGGGCCGGCCGTCGCCGCCGCGGCCGAAGCCCGCTGGCAGGACTGGGCGCGCCGCCTGCCGAAGGTCCGCGACGACCTGTACGACCGCGCCCTCATGGCCTGGTGGACCCTCTACGCCAACCTGCTCACCATCGACGGACGCGAAGGCGTCGTGCCGTCCAAATACGGCTATGTCGGCCTCTGGAACTGGGATGCGGTCTTCCACTCCCTGGCCCTGCGGCACGCCGACCCCGCCCTGGCCCGCGCCCAGCTCGACGCCTTCCTCGACCACCAGCTCCCCGACGGTCGGCTCCCCGACGTGGTGCACGACCACGGGATCCTCGCCGAGACCACCGACCTGCCCCGCGCCGACCACGAACGGCTGGCCCGCCACGTCGGCTCGGCCAACGGGAACGCGCCGAAACCGGAGCCCGTCCCGGTGACGAAACCGCCGCTCATGGCGTGGGCCGTCTGGCGGATCCACACCACCGACCCCGACCGCGGCTATCTGGCGCGCGTCTATCCGCGGCTCGTCGCGGCACAGCGCTGGTGGTTCACCGCCTCCGACCCCGACGGCGACGGGCTGCCCGAATATCTGCACCCCTACTCATCGGGGCTCGACGACAGCCCCGTCTGGGACTACGGGCCGTCCGGCGCGTTCCCCTGCCTGGCCTCCTACCTGATCCTCCAGTACGACTGCCTCGCCGAGATCGCCGACGCTCTGCACCTGCCCGACGAGGCGGACGGCTGGCGGACCGAGGCGGCGGCCCTGACCGCGCGGCTGCTCAGGCTCCGCTGGGACGGCCACCGCTTCACGACCGTCATCGGCGGCGCGCCGGTCGACGTCAGGACCTCGATGGAGCTGATGCCGCTGCTCACCGGCCGGCTGCCCGCAGACGTCGCGGGACGGCTCCGCGACGAGCTGCGCTCCCCGCACTTCTGGGGCGAACGTCCCGTCCCGACCGTCGCGTTCACCGATCCGGCGTTCGACCCGGAGGCGATGTGGCGCGGCCCGGTCTGGGTGAACGTCAACCATCTGCTGGTCGAGGGGCTGCACCGGTCCGGGTTCGCGGCGGACGCGGCCGAGCTGCGCGAACGGACCCTGGCGATGGTCAGGGACGGCGGCGGCCTCTACGAGTACTGGAATCCGCTGACCGGCGCGAAGGCGGGCCGCGCGACCAGCGGGTTCGGCTGGTCGGCGGCGCTGTTCATCGAGCTGGCCGTCGCTGACGCCGCATCTTGAGCAGCCGGTGGAGCTGGGAGCGGTCGGCGGGCAGCCCGGCCCGCTCGTAGACGGCCGTCAGATGGTTGTCGACGGTCCGCTTGGAGATGCTCAGCCGGTCGGCGATCTCCCGGTTGGTGAGGTTCTCGGCGGCGAGCCGCACCACCTCCCACTGGCGGGCGGTGAGATCCGGGCCGCCCAGCGCGCGCAGCGGCGGGGTGTCGGCGTCCTCGCACCCGGCCAGGTACTCCAGGGCAGCGGTCTCGGCGCGGCGCTGCGCGCGGTCGTCCCGCCG
>NZ_BAAGZI010000694.1:0-1516 GCF_054778695.1 Actinocorallia lasiicapitis | reverse complement strand
GTGCTGCGCGTCCAGCCGGTGGTGCAGCCGATGCTGCGCGGCCTGGCCCGGGTGCCGGCCCGGAGGGCGGGCGGCGACGGCCTGCTACGGAAGCTGGCCGGACTCACCGGCCCTGACCGCGATCGGACCCTTCTGGAACTGGTGCGCGGCCAGGTCGCCAGGGTGCTCGGGCACGGCGGCGTGACCGCGGTCGACCCCGACCGGGCCTTCAACGAGCTGGGCTTCACCTCGCTGACGGCGGTCGAGCTGCGGAACGCGCTCAACGGCCAGACCGGTCTGCGGCTGCCGACCACCCTGGTCTTCGACCATCCGACGGCCCGCGCGGTCGCCCGGCACGTCGCCGAGTCGCTGGACTCCGCTGGCGGTGCCGACGACGCGCAACGGCTGATCGGGGAGATCGACCGGCTCGACGCCTCCCTCAGCGGGCTGAGCCCCGACGACACCACCCGCCCGCTGCTCACCGCCCGGCTGGAAGCGCTGCTGCGCAAGTGGCGCGACCCGTCGGGACCGGCCGACGATCCCGCGACCGACCTCGCGTCGGCGACCGACGGTGAACTCTTCGAGGTCCTCGAAAGGGAGCTGGGACTGTCCTAGCGCCGCCTCCACCAGCCCTGCGACGACCCGGTATGGGAGTGACTTTTTCGATGGCGACTGATGACAAGCTCCGCGATTATCTGAAGCGGGCCACGGCCGAGCTGCAGGTCACCCGGCGGCGTCTGCGCGAGGTCGAGGACCGGGAGCACGAGCCGATCGCGATCGTGGGGATGGCGTGCCGGTTCCCCGGCGGCGCGGACACCCCGGCGAAACTGTGGGACCTGGTGGCAGGCGGCGTTGACGCGGTCGGCGGCTTCCCCACCGACCGGGGCTGGGATCTGGGCCTGTACGACCCCGAGTCGGCCCGCCCCGACACCAGCTATGTGCGGGACGGCGGGTTCCTCTACGACGCGGGCGCGTTCGACGCGGCGCACTTCGGGATCAGCCCGAACGAGGCCCTGGTCACCGACCCGCAGCAGCGCCTGCTGCTCGAGGTGTCGTGGGAGGCGCTGGAGCGGGCGGGCATCGATCCCTCGTCGCTCAAGGGCAGCTCCACGGGCGTGTTCGCCGGGCTCGTCTACCACGACTACCCCGACAGCACGACGACCGGAGCGCTCGTCTCGGGCCGGGTCGCCTACTCCTTCGGGTTCGAGGGCCCGGCGATCACGGTGGACACGGCGTGCTCGTCGTCGCTGGTGGCGCTGCACTGGGCGGTGCGTTCGCTGCGGTCGGGGGAGTGCTCGCTCGCCCTGGCCGGCGGTGTGACCGTCATGTCCACGCCTGGGACGTTCGTGGAGTTCAGCAGGCAGCGCGGTCTGGCCGCCGACGGCCGGGTCAAGGCGTTCGCGGCGGCCGCTGACGGCACCGGCTGGGGTGAGGGCGTCGGCGTCCTGGTGGTGGAGCGCCTGTCCGACGCGCGCCGCCTCGGCCATCCGGTGCTGGCGGTGGTGCGGGGGAGCGCGGTCAACCAGGACTGTCCGAC
>NZ_BAAGZI010000693.1:0-1519 GCF_054778695.1 Actinocorallia lasiicapitis | reverse complement strand
CCGCCGACGACGGAGGTGCCGCCGCCGAACGGCACGACGGCGAAGCCGTGCTCGGCCGCCAGCCCGAGGATCGCCTGGACGTCGTCGTGGTCGGCGGGCAGCACGACGGCGTCGGGGGTGTCGGCGGTCTCACCGGCGCGCAGCGCCAGCAGATCGGGGGTGGATTTGCCGCGGGTGTGGCGGATCCGGCTCTCGGCGTCGGTGCGGACCTCGCCGTGCACCGCGAGCGCCGTGAGCGCCGCCTCGCCCAACCGGGGCGCGGGTGGCACGATGTCCTCCAGCGCGACGGGCGGCAGGTCGCGCGGTTTGACCCCGAGCAGGTCGCGCAGCAGGGAAACCACGGATTCGGGCAGCGGCGCCGCCTGGGCGGGGTCGCCCCATCCTGACCACAGCATGTCGGCCATTGAGCCGTCTCCTCGTTGTCGTTGCTCATCGCTCTGTGATTCACTGTGACACATGACGTCGATTCGTCACAACACCCGCCGTGTGGATGAGGACGCCGTCCTCGACGCCGCCCGCGACTGCGTCCTCGCGGTCGGCGTGCGCCGCACCACGCTCACCGACATCGCCCGCAGCGCCGGAGTCTCCCGGATGACGCTCTACCGGCGCTGGCCCGACGTCCAGACGATCGTCAGCGATCTGATGACGCGCGAATGGCTGGCCCTGGCCGCCGCCGTGATCGCCGAGGCGTCCGGCGACGCCCGGCACCGGATCGTCGACACCCTGGTCACCGGGGTCCGGCTCTTCCGCGAGCATCCACTGCTCCGCAAGATCATCGAGGTGGACCCTGAGCTGCTGCTCCCCTACATGCTGACCAGGACGGGCGCCTCGCAGGAGGCGTTCCTCGAACTGATCGAGCGGGAGCTCGTCCAGGGCCACGGCGACGGCAGCATCAGGCGCGACTTCCCCGCCCGGCAGGCGCGCGGGCTCCTGCTGATCGTCCAGTCGTTCGCGCTGTCGCTGCCGACCATGACGGGCCCCGGCGAGCTGGCCGCAGCCCGGTTCGACGAGGACCTGCGCCGCGTCCTCCTGCTCGCCCTGACCCCTGAGGAGACGCCTTGAACAGCTCGCTCAACGCCGAACGCCGCGCGCGGGAGCTCGCGGACGACGCGGTCGTGGACGTCCTGGTGATCGGGCTGGGCGTCACCGGCGCCGGGGTCGCGCTGGACGCCGCCTCCCGCGGCCTGTCGGTGACCGCGATCGACGCCCACGACCTGGCGTTCGGCACCTCCCGGTGGAGTTCCAAGCTGGTCCACGGCGGACTGCGCTATCTGGCCTCCGGCCAGCTCGACGTCGCCCATGAGAGCGCCGTCGAGCGGGGCGTCCTGATGACCGCGACCGCACCCCACCTGGTCAAGGCCCTGCCGTTCGTGATGCCGCTCACCCCGCTGATGTCCCACCGGAACGCCGCGCTCGCCGAGGCGGGGCTGCGGGCGGGCGATCTGCTCAGGGCCGCCGCCAGGACCCCGCGCTCGGTGCTGCCGGGACCGAGCCGGCTGAGCGCCGCCAAGACCCTGGA
>NZ_BAAGZI010000692.1:0-1529 GCF_054778695.1 Actinocorallia lasiicapitis | reverse complement strand
CGCCTGCCGGACCGGCGACCGCGTCGACTGCACCGTCACCGCCCTGGCGCCCGGAGCGAGCCTGGAGATCGCCATCGAGGCCCGCAGCTCCGCCGACCGAGCCCCCGGCGACGCCCTGCGCATCCACACCTTCGTGGGACGTTTCCAGCCCAACCGCGCCTCCGGCGGCCTCGACTACGACGTCGCGGCACGCGGCGAGACCGGCGGCGACTTCGTCGCCTCCCCGCCCGCCCTCGCCGGTTGACCTGAGGCCGCGCGAGCACGACGATGTGCGCGTGCCCGTGAACCGCTTGATCCTCTGGAATGTCGACCACACGCTTCTCGACGCGGGCCGGGTGACCAGAGAGGCGTACGCGGAGGCGTTCGAGAAGGTCACGGGCCGCCCGATGGTCCGCCTCGCGCCGACCGCGGGACGCACCGAGTCGGAGATCATCTTCGAGACCCTCGCGTTCAACGGGATCACCGTCTCCGACGATCATCTCGACGCCTTCGTCGCCGCCCTGGGCGCGGCCTTCGCCGTCCGCCGCGACAAGATCCGCGCCTACGGCCGGGTGCTGCCGGGCGCGGAACGGGCGCTGGTCGCGGCGGCGGGCCTGCCGGGCGTCGTCCAGTCGGTCCTGACCGGTTCGCTGGAGGCGACGGCCCGGATCAAACTGGCCGAACTGGGCCTGGACAAGCTGCTCGACCTGTCGGTCGGCGGTTTCTTCTCGCCCGTCTACCCCAAGGGCGCCTCGATCGAGACGTCCCGGATCAGCGCGGCCCGCAAGTACGGCGCCGTGTTCGCCGAGTCCGCGACCGTCCTGATCGCCGATCATCCGCTGGACGTCAGGGCCGCGCAGATCGCCCGCGCCAGGACCCTCGCCGTCGCGACGGGCGCGGCCACCGAGTCGGAGCTGCGCGCGGCCGGGGCGGACGCCGTCCTGCCGACCCTCGCCGACACAGCGGCCGTCATCACCGCCCTCGACGCCTTGACTTCAACCTAACTTCAACTTTTACGCTCGCGGTCGTGAATGCAGAGCAGAAGCCGTTGCGGCTCGCCATGATCGTCGGTAGTGCCAGGGAGGGCGGCCGCGGCGCCGTCGTCGCGCGTTGGCTGGCCGGCCGGGCCGCCCTCCGCCCCGACCTCGAACTCGACGTCCTGGAGTGCACCGAGGACCCCGAGCGGGCCCGCGCCAGGATCGCCGAAGCCGACGCCTACCTCGTGGTGACCCCCGAGTTCAACCACAGCTATCCGGGACCGTTGAAGACCTTCCTCGACTCGTTCTACAAGGAGTGGCAGGCCAAACCCGCCGGTTTCGTCTCCTATGGCGGGGTCTCGGGTGGTCTGCGCGCCGTCGAGCACCTCCGCCAGGTCTTCGCCGAGTTCCATGCGACGACGGTCCGCGAGACGGTCTCGTTCCACAACGTCTGGGACCACTTCTGCGACGAGCGCGGCTTCCCCGCCGAGCCGGACGCCCCGAACGCCGCGGCCGAGCGCCTGCTGGCCCAGCTGGCCTGGTGGGCGCGGGCCCTCGCCGACGCCCGGCGGG
>NZ_BAAGZI010000691.1:0-1542 GCF_054778695.1 Actinocorallia lasiicapitis | reverse complement strand
CCGGCGCGGCCGCCGGCTGCGCGCCGGTCCGGCCCGCCGAGCTGATCGGCACGACCCGTGGCACGTCCTACACCGACCGGACCGCCAAGCCCGGCGCCGCCTACACCTACACGGTCACCGCGCTCGACCGCGGACACGCCGAATCCGTCCCGGCACGCTCGGTCACCGCTCAGGGGTGACCCATCTCACGATCCGGCGATGAACGACCCGGAAACGAGGATAGAAACACCGCACCAGGGGGAAGAAGGTCACCAATGTGACCCCCGGAGGTGCGGTATGGCGCTCTCGATGGACGAGGAGCGGATCCTCACAGAGATCGCATCCCGGCTCAGCCAGGACGATCCGAAGCTCGCCGAGCGGCTGGAGAAGTTCGGCAAGAGCCGCCGGAGCCGACGCGAGAGGATCATCACCGCGGTGATCGTCGCGCTCGTCGGGCTGATGACCGCGCTCGGCACCGCCGTCGCGGTCTTCTTCTCGCAGTAGAGGCGAGGACGGCCCACGCACAAGGCCCCGCCCCGGGATCTGAAACCCTGGGACGGGGCCTTGGCCACGTCAGGCCGGTGTGGTGGTCACCTCTCGGCGATATGCACAACGCGGCTCCAGCCGAACGGTATTCCGCGAAGGCGTTTGTTGAGGCCCGGGGACACAAATCCACACCGGCACGCCTACTCTAACGCCTCCACGGCACTGCCTGTTCCCGCCCGCACCACGCCTCTCAGCCGAGGCAGTCATGTGACTCAGCTCACGTGCACCGGCGGGGTGTGCGGGGCGTCCCTGTTGGTGAAGGTCGCACGAAATGTCGGCCCGGGGCAGGTCAGGAGGAACCCGTGCAGAGAAGGGACGCGCCACACAAGTCTTCCGTTTCGGCCAGACCTCAACCAGATGCAATTTTCTCCGCCACGAACGGGAACATGCGTAGAAGAGGGCCGCGCGTCACGTGCGGCCACCGGCCGGCCCAGCGATCGGGAGGAGACGGGCAGTGGACGCACAACTCAACGCACAACGGCTCGGACTGATCGGCCCCTGCACGGAAAGCGACGACGGAACAGGCGACCGCACCGCCGCCTGGGACCTGCCCGCCGACCTGCGCGCGCCGTCCAAAGCCCGCGCCCTCACCCGCGGCGAGCTCGCCGCGTGGAAGCTCACCGACCCCGCCGACATCGACGACGTCGTCCTCATGGTCGACGAACTCGTCGCCAACGCCGTCGTCCACGGCCACGGCGCCATCCATCTCAGCCTCACCCTCGAGGGCCTCCTGCTCCGCGGCGAGATCACCGACGACAGCCCCGCACCCGCGCCCACCACCGACAGGCAGCCCCGCCCCGGGGACGCCGAGCGCGGCCGCGGCCCCCTGACGGTCACCGCCCTGGCCGCCGCCCGCGGCAGCACCCCCCGCCACCCCGGCAAGACCGTCTGGTTCACCCGCCACCTCGCTGGCCTGTCCGCCTGACCAGCGCCGCGCCGCCTGACCAGCGCCGCGGCTACCGCAGCGGGCACCCCGGCAGACCGCCAGAAAACCCCTCGCGCTCCCGATCTTCTCGA
>NZ_BAAGZI010000690.1:0-1556 GCF_054778695.1 Actinocorallia lasiicapitis | reverse complement strand
CTCACCCTGCAATGCCGCGAACTGCTGCGCAGGCTCCCCGAATCCGGCCTCGACCCGGCACAGCGCCGCCGCGCCCGCGCCCTCGTCCTGCGCTTCTACCTGACCCGCCAGCGCCGCACCGCCGCCCACAAGGCCAGCCGCCTGCTGCGCCGCTAGGGACTGGCCTCGCGGTGGATCCGCAAGAGCGCGCCCGTCGCGCCGATCAGCAGGAACATCACGCCGGTCGCGATGTGGAACGACAGCAGGTCGAAGGTGAAGCTGCCGACGGCGGGGACGGCCAGCAGCGCGGCCAACGCCTCCAGCAGCCACCGGACGTCCGGTGCGGCCTGCCGCGCGTACCGCACCCGCAGCCCCGCGTAGATCCCCACCACCAGGATTCCCGCGAACACCGCCACCCCGGCGGCCCCCGCCTCCAGCCCCGTCATGATCCACTGGTTGTCGAGGGCGAAGTACTTCGGCACGTACCAGGTGCCGATCCCGCGGCCGAACCACGGATGCTTGGAGAACTCGAGTTGCGCGATCTCGTACCGGTGCCGCCGGTACTCCACGCTCGGGTCGGCGCCGAAGTTCGCGAACAGCCCGTAGAACGTCGAGATCATGCCGGGGAACGCCGCCGCGACGATCGCCGTGAACCCGGCGCCCGCCCCCAGCAGCCGGATGGTCCGCCGCGGCGGCCACACCACCAGCAGGATCAGCCCGACGACCCCCAGCCCCATGATCGCCGACCGGGACAGCGAGAACAGCAGCCCGCAGCCGATCAGCCCCGCGCACAGCCACCAGCGCCGCGCCCGCTCGCCCTTCTCCCGCGCGCTGAACGCGAAGTGCAGTGCCAGCGGCAGCACCATCGCGCACACCACCCCGAACTCGATCGGATGGGACGCCGTCGAGCCGACCCGGTTGAGTCCGCCCCGGTCGTCGATCACCCCGCCGGTCGTGCCGGGACGCAGCCCCGGCAGCTCCAGCAGCCGGGTCGCGTCGTAGTCGACCGTGAACTGGAGCACCCCGATGAACGACATGATCGCCCCGCCGACGACGACGGCGCGGAGCATCTTCTCCAGCCGGTCCAGGGAGCGCACCCCGTCGCAGACCGCGATCGCCAGGCCTGTGTGCGCCAGCACCAGGACCAGCGCGTGGTCGCTCAGCTTCAGCTCGTCCGCGGGCATGTACCCGGCCGTCGCCAGCCCGTAGGTGAGCAGGTTCGCCAGGAAGTAGACGAACAGCATGGTCCGGACGGGGGAGCGGCCCTTGGCCATCCCCAGGGTGAGGGTGCAGGTGGCGTACGCCCACGCCATCGTGGCGAGCAGCGCGACGACGTCGGCGGGCGACAGCGAGATCGGGATGACGGCCAGCACCAGCCGTGCCGGGAACACCGTCTGGCAGAGGACGAACAGCATCCCGAGGGTCGCGCCGTCACTGACCCGCCGGCCCGCGCTCTGATCCAGCTCGACCAGCGGAAGCGCCGGGGCGCTCATGCCGCGCCCGCCGGTTCCGGGTCCGGCAGGGTCCTGCGGCGGCGGGCCTGCGCCCAGCTCTCCGCCGCGTACGCCGCGCCGAGG
>NZ_BAAGZI010000689.1:0-1556 GCF_054778695.1 Actinocorallia lasiicapitis | reverse complement strand
CGCGAGTCGGCGCGCGCACGGGTCGCGCCGCTGCTGGGGCTGCCGCGCGCCGCCGCGCAGGACTCCACCCGGATCGAGGAGATCACCGGGCTGGTCTCCGCCCGCAGCGGCCTCGACCGCGACACCGCCTGGTGGGCCCTGTACGGAGCCGACCCGGCCGACGACCAAGAACTGATGCGACTCTCCGAAACCCTCGACGAACTGGAGAGCCGCATCCTCTCCTTGAAGGAAAGGCGACCCTGATGAGCGAGACCATCGTCGACCCAGGCCTCGGCGACGCCCGTCGCTCACTGGCCGCGCTGCGCGGCGAGGTTTCCAAGGCCGTCGTCGGCCAGGACGCCGTGATCACCGGGCTGGTGATCGCGCTGCTCTGCCGGGGCCACGTGCTGCTGGAAGGCGTGCCCGGTGTCGCCAAGACCCTGCTGGTGCGGACCCTCGCGGCGGCGCTGGAGCTGGAGTTCAAGCGGGTGCAGTTCACGCCCGACCTGATGCCGGGCGACGTCACCGGATCACTGATCTACGACACCAAGACCTCGGAGTTCGAGTTCAGGCGCGGCCCCGTCTTCACCAACCTGCTGCTCGCCGACGAGATCAACCGGACCCCGCCGAAGACCCAGGCGTCGCTGCTGGAGGCCATGGAGGAGCGCCAGGTCTCGGTGGACGGCACGCCGTTCGCGCTGCCCGACCCGTTCGTGGTGTGCGCCACCCAGAACCCCATCGAGTACGAGGGCACCTACCCGCTGCCCGAGGCGCAGCTCGACCGGTTCCTGGTGAAGCTGACCGTCCCGCTGCCGACCCGCGAGGAGGAGATCGGCGTCGTCCAGCGGCACGCGCTCGGCTTCGACCCGCGCGACCTGTCGGACATCAACCCGGTCGCCTCGATCGCCGACCTGGACGCCGGCCGCACCGCGGTCCGCACCCTGCACGTCGACCCGAAGGTCATCGCCTACGTCGTCGACCTGTGCCGGGCCACCCGCGAATCGCCGTCGCTCCAGCTCGGCGCCTCGCCGCGAGGCGCGACGGCCCTGCTCAACACGGCCCGCGCCTGGGCCTGGCTGTCGGGCCGTGACTACGTCACCCCCGACGACGTCAAGGCGCTCGCCCGCCCCACCCTCCGCCACCGCATCCAGCTCCGCGCCGAGGCCGAACTGGAGGGCGCCACCCCCGACGGCGTCCTCGAAGGCGTCCTCACCACCGTCCCGACCCCCCGATGACGGCCCGGACGACCGCGGGGGAGCTCCGATGGCGTTGACGGGACGGGTGGCGCTGCTGGCACTGCTGGCGGCCGTGATCCCGGTCTTCGTGCCGCACGGCTGGGTGATCGGCGCGATCGGGGCCGTGCTGGCCGTGCTCGTCGCCGTGGACTTCGCGCTGGCCGGGAACGTGCGACGGCTGGTGCTGCACCGGGCGGGCGCGACCAGCGTCCGGCTGGGGGAGACGGCCTCGGTCTCGCTGATCGTGGAGAACCTCGGCACGCGGCGTGTGCGGGCCGTCGTCAGGGACGCCTGGACGCCCAGCGCCGGCGCCTCGCCGCGGACCGCCGATCTCTCGGTGCC
>NZ_BAAGZI010000688.1:0-1558 GCF_054778695.1 Actinocorallia lasiicapitis | reverse complement strand
CGCAGCCGGGCGGCGCGGGCGCCGAGATGGTGCAGCCGGGCGAACATGTCCAGGTTCTGCCGGCCCGACAGGACCTCGTCGACGGCGGCGTGCTGGCCGAGCAGCCCGATCGAGGCCCTGACCTTCGCGGGGTCGGCGGCGACGTCGTGTCCGGCCACGCGGGCGGTGCCGGAGTCGGGGCGCAGCAGGGTGGTCAGCACCCGGACGGCGGTGGTCTTCCCGGCCCCGTTGGGGCCCAGCAGCCCGTGGACGGTGCCGGTCTCGACGGTGAGGCTGAAGCCGTCCAGGGCGGGGACGCCTCCGAACGCCTTGGCGAGGTTCTCGGCGTGGATCTCCATCCGTCCTCCTGAGTTCAGTAGGGTGTACGGAGTTGTTCGGAAGGCTTAACCGTACGGCCTACGGAGTTAATTCCGTATGCCCTACGGAGAAGATGTGAGGTGGATCACACATGAGCGACCGCAAGCGGAGCGACCCAGGCCGCACCCTCGCCCTGCTCTGGGGGACGGCCCAGGCGCCGCCCGCCCGCGGTCCCAAGCCCAAGACCACGCTGGAGGAGGTCGTCGAGGCCGCCATCGAGATCGCCGACGCCGAAGGGCTCGACGCCCTGTCGATGCGGCGCGTCGCCGAACGGCTCGGCCTCGGCACGATGTCCGTCTACACCTATGTGCCGGGACGGACCGAGCTGCTGCATCTGATGTACGACCGCGCGGTGGGGCCGACGCCGCCGCTTCCCGAGGGCACTTCCTGGCGTCAGGCGCTGCACCTGTACGCGCGGATGGGACGCGACCTGGCCGTCGCCCACCCTTGGACCCTCCGGCTGTCGGGCCCTGGTCTGCTGCTGATGAGCCCCAACACCACCGCACGCTCCGACGCCGTCTACGCCGCGCTCGCCCCGCTCGGGCTGTCCGGCTCCGACTGCTACGCCATCGCCGCCTCGGTCGAGGGCTATGTGCGCGGCGTCAGCCAGTCCACGGCCGACCTCGACCTCGCCTTCACCGACCCCGCCGACTACGAGACCTGGTGGGCCGAGGCCACACCCCATCTGACCGAGCTGATCACCCGGGAGCGGTTCCCGCACCTGTACGCCATCTGGGAGACCGGCGCGTTCGACGCCCCCGTCGACCACGCCTTCGCCTACGGCCTGGACCGCCTGCTGGACGGCATCGAACGCGACCTGGACGCCCGGTCCTAGGCGCGGCCCTGCGCCCACACTCCGGCCGCGGCCAGTGCCACCAGCACCGGCACCACCAGGAACGCCTGGTGGCTGCCGAACCCGTCGGCCAGCGCGCCCAGCGCGAACGGCCCCGCGCCGACCCCCACTCCGGCGAAGAGCGACGCCCGCGCGCTCGCCGCGTCCGGACGCCCGCCCGACGCCCCGATCAGCAGCGCCACGCACATCGGGAAGTGCAGCGACACCCCCAGCCCCGACAGGACAAGCCCCAGATACCCCAGCAGGGGAGTGGTGGCCGACCAGAACAGCAGCCAGCCCGCCGCCGTCACCGCGAGCGTCGCCAGCAGCAGCGGCGCGGGCTGGTAGCGGAGCGCGAGCCGCGCCCCG
>NZ_BAAGZI010000687.1:0-1562 GCF_054778695.1 Actinocorallia lasiicapitis | reverse complement strand
CGCCGCGCCGAGGCTCGCCACCCCGCCGCTGCCCAGCGCGATGGCCGCCGCCCGCAGCTTGCCCGCCCGCTCCGGCAGCGGCTCGATCGGCGGGGTGATCACGCTGAGGGTGATGAACGCCTGCCGCGGCACCTTCCGCAGCTCCTGCTGGAACGCCAGCACCGACCGCGCCTTGTCGACGACCCGCTGGACGATCGCCCGCGCCTCCCCGGGGTTCGTGCTCCGGCCGGTGATGAACAGGAACGGGCTCTGCGCGAGCGCCTCCGGATTGGGGTTGCCGCTGTTGATCGTGAAAGCGGGATCGCCCTTCGGCGACGCCCCCAGCTCCTTCGTCACCTCGGGCGTGGAGATCGCGGTCATCACGATCGACGCGGAAAGGCTCAGCCCTTTGTCGAAGTTCAGCAGCGGATTGGCGGTGTCGGCGGGACGGCCGTCCACTTTCGGCGCCGAATAAGGAGTGGTGAGGACCAGAGTCGCGCCGGAGACATAGAAGACGGGAACCGAAACATAAGCGCCGACCATCGCCAGCAACGCGACCCCGAACGCGGCCGCCGAAATATACCAGCGCCGGAACAGAACGGTCACCGTTCCCCAGAAATCCATCAGTTCACCTGCGTTCCGGACCGTGGAGGAAAGGGATAGCATCGCCTCGACAGGGACTTTTCGGTGAGGATTTCGGGGAGGTCTGCATGGCGGAACTGGCCGTTCTCACCCCGAGTTACCGCCCCGACCTTCCGCTCTTCATCGACCTGCACGCCTCGGTGCTGGCACACACGCCGCCCGGCACCGTCCACCATGTGGTGGTGCCGGCCGCCGACCGCGACCTGTTCTCCCGTTTCGGCGGCGCGCGCTGCCGGATCTGGACGGTCCCCGAACTGCTGCCGTCCCGGATCAGGCCGCTGCCCCGCGCCCTGCCGCGCGCGCTCTGGCTGAACCTGGCCAGGCCCTGGCCGCCGGTGCGCGGCTGGGTCCTCCAGCAGGCCATCAAGATCGCCGCGACCGTGCGCCTGGACGCCCGGGTGGTGCTGCTCGCCGACTCCGACGTCGCGTTCGTCCGGCCCGTCACCGCCGACACCTTCCGCGACTCCGGCACCCTCCGGATCACCCGCACCCCCGGCGCGATCGACGACACCGCCGGCCTGGAACGGCACGTCCGCTGGCACGCCGTCGCCCGCGACCTGCTCGGCCTGCCCCCGGCAGGACCGCCGTACGCCGACTACGTCAACCCCCTCAACTTCTGGGATCCCGAAGTGGTGCGGGCGATGCAGCGGCGCGTCACCGAGGTGACCGGACGGGACTGGCTGGACGTGTTCTGCTCGCGGCTGCACGTCTCGGAGTTCATCCTGTACGGGGTGTTCGTCGACGAGCTGTGGGCGCCGGGCGCGGCCACCGCGAGCGCGGGACCGGTCAGCCACAACTACTGGGAGCACGACGCCCTCGACGAGGCGGGCGCCGAGGCGTTCGCCGAACGGCTCGGCCCCGACGCCGTCGCCGTCATGATCTCGGCCCGTTCGGCGACCACCCTGCACACCCGGCGCGCCGTGCTGCGCCGCTGCGCCCAG
>NZ_BAAGZI010000686.1:0-1565 GCF_054778695.1 Actinocorallia lasiicapitis | reverse complement strand
CGCCCTCGCCACGGCCCCGGGACTGCCCGAGCGGGCGCTGCGCGGCACCGCAGCCGACGGCCGCGAGGCCGCCCTCCTGCAGGCCGCAGACGAACTCCACACCGACCGCTGCGTCACCGACGCCACCTGGACCGAGCTCACCGGCTTCCTCACCCCACGCCAGCTCATCGAACTCCTGACGGCCGTCGGCGCCTTCCGCATGTTGGCGACGACCGCCACCACCCTCGACGGCCGGATCTAACCGAACCCGGGCGGGCAGTCGACAGAGTCCCCCGCCGCGTCGGTGCACTCCGAGGTCTCACCGCCGCTGAAGAGACGGCCTGTCCGTGAGGGCGTCTCCGGGGGGTGTGTGGTTGATTCAGCCGAAGAAGACTTCGGCTTCGGCGTAGCGGTCGACGGGGACGGTTTTGAGGGTGGCGGTGGCTTCGTCGAGGCCGACGCGGACGATGTCGGTGCCGCGGAGGGCGACCATGACGCCGAAGTCGTTCTGGTGGACGGCGTCGATGGCCTGGAGGCCGAAACGGGTGGCGAGGACCCGGTCGAACGCCGTCGGGGTGCCGCCGCGCTGGATGTGGCCGAGGACCGTGGTGCGGGCCTCCTTGCCGGTCCGTTTCTCGATCTCCCCGGCCAGCCATTCGCCAATACCGCCCAGCCGGACGTGGCCGAACGCGTCGAGCTCACCCGACTGGACCTCCATCTGCCCCTCGACCGGATGGGCGCCCTCGGAGACCACGAGGATCGGCGAGTACCTGGTCCGGAACCGCGACTCGACATAAGCGACGACCCGGTCGATGTCGAACGGCTTCTCCGGGATCAGCACGACGTTCGCGCCCGCCGCCATCCCGGCGTGCAGCGCGATCCAGCCGGCGTGCCGCCCCATCACCTCGCAGATCAGCGCCCGGTGGTGGGATTCGGCGGTGGTGTGCAGCCGGTCGATCGCCTCCATCGCGATCCCGACGGCCGTGTCGAAACCGAAGGTGTAGTCGGTGGCGTTCAGATCGTTGTCGATGGTCTTCGGCACCCCGACGACCGGCACGCCCGCGTCGTGCAGCGCCCGTGCGACGCCCAGGGTGTCCTCGCCGCCGATGGCGATGAGCGCGTCGACGCCGAGCCCGGTCAGGTTCTGCTTGATCCGGCCGATCCCGTTCTCGATCTTCAACGGGTTGGTCCTGGACGAGCCGAGAATCGTTCCGCCGCGCGGCAGGATCCCGCGCACCGCCTGGACGTCCAGGACGGTCGTGTCGCCTTCCAGCGGGCCGCGCCAGCCGTCGCGGAAACCGACGAACTCATGCCCGTACCCGGGGATCCCCTTCCGGACGACCGCCCTGATGACGGCGTTCAAGCCCGGGCAGTCGCCGCCGCCCGTCAACACACCGATCCGCATGACGTGCTCCTCTCCTCCCTTGCAGGTCTAGACCTGTTCGGGGAGGAGGGAAAGCACAGGTGAGCACGGACTCACCCCTGCGCCATCACCGGCGCAGCACGAACAGCCGTCCCGCCGCGCCCCACGCCAGCCCGCCCGGCACCCGGCGCACCACCGGCCCCTTGCGGCGGCGCGGCTCCGG
>NZ_BAAGZI010000685.1:0-1579 GCF_054778695.1 Actinocorallia lasiicapitis | reverse complement strand
GCGATCATCAACTGCGCCGGGGCGACGGGCGGGCCGCTCGCCGGGCTGGTCGAGGGCAATGTGACGGCGGTGGCCTCCCTCGTGGAGGCCGCCGGCGGCACCCGGCTGGTCCACCTCGGCTCGTCCGCCGAGTACGGGGCGGTGCCCGAAGGCGTCCCGATCAGCGAGACGGCGCCGCCCAACCCCGTCGGCGCGTACGGCTACACCAAGCTGGCGGGCACCGCGCTGGTCGGCCGGGCCCCCGACGCCGTGGTCCTGCGGGTGTTCAACCCGTTCGGTCCTGGCTCGCCGCGCACCTCGCTGATGGGCGAGGTCGCGACCCAGCTCGCCGCGGGCGACACCGAGATCAAGACCGGTGATCTCGGGGCCGTCCGCGACTATGTGGACGTCCGGGACGTCGCCGACGCCGCGCTCGCCGCCGCCGAGTCGTCCGTCACCGGCATCCTCAACATCGGCTCTGGCCGCGCCACGACCTCCCGCACCCTGGTCGAGGCGCTGCTCGCGCTGCTGCCGGGACGGGCGCTCCACGAGACCCGCACCGGCTCCGAACGGTCGGCCGCCGTCCCCTGGCACCAGGCCGACATCACCGCGGCGCGCACCACGCTCCCGTGGACCCCCACCCATCCGCTGACCGCCACGGTCACCGACCTCTGGGAGTCATGGAGTTGACCGGGCCTGACGACAAGGGGCCGAGCAGGCGGAACGTGCTGCGGGCGGGGGCGGCGGCGGTCGCGCTCGGGATGCCGTCGGTGCGGGTCCTGCGGCCGGACGCGGCGCTGATCCCCGCCTACTTCGGGCCCGACTACTTCCCCGCCGAATGGGAGCTGCTGGCCGATCCCCGGCTGTACGCGGTGATCCTCAATGTGGCGGGCGGTCCGGGGGAGACGGTCAACCCGGCGTTCCAGGCGGCCGTCCGGCGGGTCGAGGAGCGCGGCGGCACCGTCGCCGGGTACGTCGACATGGCCTACGGCAACCGTGATCCGGCGCTGATCGAGACCGACGTCCGGCGGTACCGGAGCTGGTACAAGGTCGGCGACTTCTTCTGCGACCAGGTCGCGGCCGGCCCGGAGGGGCTGCCGTTCATGCAGCAGGTCACCGGCCGGATGCGGGCGCTGGGCGCCGAGTTCATCGCGTTCAACCACGGCGCCTACCCCGATCCCGGCTACCAGGCGCTCGCCGATCTGCTCGTCACGTTCGAAGGGCCGCTCAGCTCCTATCTGGCCGTCCAGCCGCCCGACTGGACCCTCACCGGCACCCGGCAGCGGTTCTGCCACCTCGTGTACGGGGTGGCGGAGACCGAGTTCGACGCGGTGCTCGCCCTGGCCCATCTGCGCAACACGGGCATCGTGTTCGTCACCGACCGGTCGGGGGTCAACCCCTACGACGGGCTCCCCGCCTACTTCCCCAGGCTGCTGAGTCTGTGAAGCGGCTGACGAGCACGATCGCGGCCGTCCTCCTGATCGGGGGGACGGCCGCTTGCAGTGGCACCGACTCCGCGGCCGGGCCCTCCCCGTCGCTCTCGACGGCTCCGCCCGCCGCGCCCGCGCCGTCCACGCCGACCACGCCGACCACGCCGTCC
>NZ_BAAGZI010000684.1:0-1594 GCF_054778695.1 Actinocorallia lasiicapitis | reverse complement strand
AGTCCCGCCGCGCCGCCGACACGCCGGGCGCGGCGGAGCCATCGGATGTAGGGGAAGGGCCGGTAGCGGGCTGGGGGGCGCTGGCTTCGCTCACACAATCGAATCTAGCGCCGGGGGGTGACAAAACCCGGTGCCGATATCCTGACCAGGAGGAGGTGCTGCATGGGCACGGGGCACGGGCATGGGCAAGGGGTTTCGGCCGGTTCGGACCGGCGGTACCTGTTGGGGGCGCTCGGGCTGATCCTGGCGTTCATGTCGGGCGAGGTCGTCGTCGGTCTGGTCGCGGGTTCGCTGGCGCTGCTGAGCGACGCCGCGCACATGCTGACCGACGCGTTCGCGATCGTCCTGGCGCTGCTGGCGATGCGGATCGCGGCACGCCCGCCGGCCGGCGGCTTCACCTACGGACTGAAACGCGCGGAGATCCTGTCCGCCCAGCTCAACGGGCTGACGCTGCTGCTGCTCGCCGTCTACTTCATCTACGAGGGCATCCGGCGGCTGGTCGAGCCGGGCGAGGTCGAGGGCGGCCTGGTGCTGGTCACGGCGATGGTCGGGATCGTGGTGAACCTCGCGGCCACCTGGCTGATCAGCCGCGCCGACCGCAGCAGCCTCAATGTCGAGGGCGCCTACCAGCACATCCTGAACGACGCCGTCGCGTTCATCGCGACCGCGATCTCCGGCGCGGTCGTCCTGCTCACCGGCTGGGCCCGCGCGGACGCCGTGGCGTCGCTGTTCGTCGCCGCGCTGATGATCAAGGCGGGTTACGCCCTCATCCGGGATGCGGGACGCGTCCTGATGGAGGCCGCCCCCGCCGGCATGGACCCGTCCGAGATCGGCAAGATGATGGCCGACCGCCCGTGCGTCGTCGAAGTCCATGACCTGCACGTCTGGGAGATCACGTCGGGTTCGCCCGCTCTGTCGGCGCATGTCCTGGTCGAGCCCGCGGGGGACTGCCACTCGGTCCGCCGCGACCTGCAGACCCTGCTGCACGACCGCTACGAGATCACCCACACCACGCTCGAGGTCGACCACGCCACCGAGGACGACCTGCACTGCGGCGAGTCCCACGGCCCGCGCCACGTCCCCGTCGCCACCCAGATCCACGACCACGGCGACGGGACGGGCTGTCACTGACGTCGCAGCGCCCCCAGCAGCAGCGCGACGACCAGCACCGGCACCGCCGTCTGGACGGCCACCGTCCCGGCGGCGGGCGTCACCTGCTGGAGGAACCCGACCCACACCCCGGCCCTGACCAGCCTGGTCGCGATGACGGTCCACACGCCCGACCGGTAGCCGCGCCAGGCCGCGACCACCCCGAACAGCGTGATGACGGCCATCGAGGCGTAGACCAGCGACAGCACCAGCACCCACTGGGCCGGCCTGCTGACCGCGGGCTGCGCCGCCGTGACGCCCAGCGCCGCCAGATCCAGCCCCGCCGCCGACAAGGCCACACCCAGCCCGCAGGTGAGGAGCACACCGCGTCGCACCTCGTGGACGGGCAGGGCCGGATCGGTGGCCCGCGCCCGCAGGTCGGGAGGGCTGTGGACGACGGGCGCAGTGCCATCGCGCGGCGCGGGCACCCTGACGCGGCCGTCCA
>NZ_BAAGZI010000683.1:0-1596 GCF_054778695.1 Actinocorallia lasiicapitis | reverse complement strand
TCCTCGCGGTGGCCGAGCTGGAGCATCGCCCACGCCTCGTCGGCCGTCGCGTGGGCGGCGCCCATCGGGCATCCGGCGTCGGAGTACAGCCGTCCGGCCAGGCGGAACAGGGCGAGCGGTTCGGCGACCTGGCCGACGTCCCAGCCCAGATGGCCGCGGCGGAGCGTCAGGTCGGCCTGGGAGCGGACGTCACCGGACGCGGAGACCAGCGGCTCCGCCGCCGCGTAGGCCGCACCCGCCTCCGCCATCCGGCCCGCGTTGTAGCGGGCGAACCCCAGATCGCTGTGCGCTTCGGCGAGCTGCCGCGGATCGCCCAGCCGGTGCGCGGCCTCCAGCGACCGCTCGAACAGGTAGTTGAGATGGGTGGTGCCGCAGCGTCGCGCGAAGAAGGTCCGCATGAACCGCGGCAGCTCGCACGCGTGCGCGTCGGCCCCGGTGGCGACGGCCAGCTCGAACGCCCCCATCAGATTGGTGTACTCGCTGACGAACCAGCCGAGCGCCGCGTGCTTGCCGCCGAACCGCGGCAGCACGGCAGGGGGACTGCCCGCGGAGGCCGGACGGGTGCCGGAGCCGTACGGCATCGCGGCGTCGGCCGCGCACGCGGCGTGCACGTAGTAGTCGAGCACCCGGCCCAGCGCCTGCGCGCGCTCGGCGTCCGCGTCCTCCTCGGCGCAGGCCCGGCGGGCGTGCTGGTGCACCAGGTCATGAAGGGTGTAGCGCCCGGCCGACGGCTGCTGGACGAGATGGGCGTCCAGCAGGTCCTCCAGTATGGTCCTGGCGGTGTTCAGCGGGACGTCCGCGAGGGCGGCGGCCACGTACTCGTCGAACGACGATCCGGACAGCAGCCCGAGCAGCCGGAACATCCGGCGTTCGGCCCGGTTGAGCTGCCGCACCGACATCGCGAACGCCGTGTCGAACTCGGTCGTGCCCTCCGCCATCCGCTCCACCAGGATCCCGACGGTCCAGCCGGGACGGTGCCGCAGCCGCGCCCCGGCCAGCCGCAGCGCCAGCGGCAGCCGGCCGCAGAGCCGCAGCACCTCGGCCGCCGCCTCAGGGTCACGGCCGAGCCTGCCGTCGGGGCCGCTCGGATCGCCGCTGGCCCTGGCCAGGAGCTGGGCGCTGTCCTCCGCGCTCAGCACGTCCAGCGAGACCGGCGGCACCTCCTCCAGGCCCAGCAGCCGGTTCCGGCTCGTGATCAGGACGACGGACTCGCCCGCACCGGGCAGGAGCTGACGCACCTGGTCGGCCCCGGCGACGTTGTCGAGGACCACGACGGCCCGCCGGCCGGCCAGCTCCGACCGCCAGCACGCGGCCAGCGGCTCGACCCCGCCCTCCTGGGGAACCTTCTCCGACGGGACGTCGAGCGCGGCGAGCAGGGTGCGCAGCGCCGGATCGGGGTCGAGCGGCTCCCGGCCGTCGGTGAAGCCGTGCAGGTCGAGGTAGAGCTGGGCGTCGGGGTAGGCGGCGGCGAGCCGGTGCGCGGCGTGGACCGCGAGAGACGTCTTGCCGACCCCCGCCATCCCGTCGACGGCGACCACCCGGTGGGCGTCCACCGCGGCCAGGACGGCGGCCAGCTCGGCCTCACGTCCCGTGAAG
>NZ_BAAGZI010000682.1:0-1597 GCF_054778695.1 Actinocorallia lasiicapitis | reverse complement strand
CTCGCGGCCGTCGCGCTGGGGGGCGTCGCGCTGTTCGCGCGGGCCCGGCTGCGGCGGGCCGCGCACCTCATCGACCGGGCGCACCATCTGGCGTGGGCGCAGGGCCGGATCGAGGAGCTGAAGCCCGAGGTGGTGCTGTACTTCGCCGGGACGGCCGAGGCCGCCTACCAGGTGAACGTCTGGCTCTCCACGCTGGAGCAGCTCGAACTGCGGCCGCTGATCCTGCTCCGGCACTCCGCCGTCCTCAAGAAGATCGGCGAGACGACGGTCCCGGTGCTCTGCCTGCCGCGTGCCACCGACGTCATGGAGATGGAGCTGGCCGACCTGCGGGTGGCGCTCTACCCGGCCAACAGCGGGCAGAACAGCCATCTGCTCAGGCTGGCCTCCGTGCGGCACGTGTTCGTCGGGCACGGCGACAGCGACAAGATCCCCAGCTTCAACCCCTTCACCCGGGTCTATGACGAGGTGTGGGTGGCGGGCCGGGCGGGCCGCGACCGGTACGCCGTCGCCGGCGTCGGGGTGCGCGACGAGAACATCGTCGAGGTCGGACGGCCGCAGCTCGACGGGATCAGGCCTGGCCCGACCGGCAACGCGAAACCCGTCGTCCTGTACGCCCCGACCTGGGAGGGGTGGAACGCCGAGATGAACGAGAGCTCCGTCGCGGTGCTGGGGGAGCGGCTGGCCGGGGCGCTCCTCTCCGACGAGGTGGTCTTCGTCTACAAGCCGCATCCGCTGACCGGCACCCGGCTGCCGGAGGTCGCCGCCGCGCACCGCCGGCTGGTGGGGATGATCAAGGCGGCTGGCGGGCCGCACCGGGTGGTGTCGGGCGGCTCGCTCCAGGACTGCTTCAACGGCTGCGACCTGCTCGTCTCCGACGTCTCCAGTGTCATCTCCGACTTCGTCGCGGCCCGCAAACCGTACGCCGTCACCAACCTGCGTGGCCTCGACGCCGAGGAGTTCCGGCGCGCCTACCCGACCGCGTCCGCCGGATATCTGCTCGACCCGACCTGCGCGGCGCTGCCCGCGCTGCTGGCCGCCGCGCGCGGCGCCGACCCGCTGGCCGCCGAACGCGACAGGCTCAGGGAGTACCTGCTGGGCCCCGACGAGCCGCGCCCCATCGTGCGCTTCAACGACGCCCTGCTGATGCTCGCCAAACGTTAAGAAAAGGGACGGACATGAGGGGAACCATGAATTACCGGGTGCAGCCGACCGCGCAGGTGGACGACACCGCGCGGATCGGCGAGGGGACCTCGGTCTGGGAACTCGCCCAGATCCGTGAGGACGCCGAACTGGGCTCCTGCTGCGTGATCGGGCGGGGCGCCTACATCGGCTCGGGGGTGCGGCTCGGCGACAACGTCAAGGTGCAGAACCTCGCCCTGGTGTACGAGCCGGCCGTCCTGGAGGACGGGGTGTTCGTCGGCCCCGCGGTCGTGCTGACCAACGACCACAACCCGCGGTCCATCGCCCCCGACGGGCGGCAGAAGCGGGGCGGGGACTGGCACGCGGTCGGCGTCCACGTGGCGGAGGGCGCGTCGCTCGGGGCACGGTCGGTGTGCGTCGCGCCGGTGCGGGTGGGGCGCTGGGCGAGGGTCGCGGC
>NZ_BAAGZI010000681.1:0-1623 GCF_054778695.1 Actinocorallia lasiicapitis | reverse complement strand
CCGGACCTCGCCGTCGCCTCCGCCCGTCACGATCACCGCGGCGGTCGCGATCCGCGTGACCGCCGCCCCCGTGACGCCGCCCTCGTGCCCCTTCCACCGGGCCAGCTCGGTCCCGCCGAGCAGCTCCCTGACCACGATGTCGCCCTCCGAGCCGCCCGTGACCACGACGGGCATCGCCAGCTCGCCGACGGCCAGCGCCTGCAACCGCTCGTGGTAGCCGTACACCGCCAGGCTCTCCGCCCCGCCGCCGGGACGCCACACCCGGACCCAGCCGTGCGGCTCCCCGCCGACGGCCATGATCCGCCCGCCCAGTTCCGCGATCTGGAACACCGGGATCAGGCCGGGGCCGTCGGCCGTCTCCAGCGGGACTCCCGTGGCCAGATCCCAGGTCAGCAGCCGGTTGCCGTCCGTGGTGTAGACGAGCGCGCCGTGGTCGCCCGCCGCCTCGACCGGCGCGGTGTGCCCGATCCGCGGATCGCCCATCGGACGGCACTCCCGCAGATCCCACACCCGCACCTCCCCGTCGTTGTCGAGGCTGACCGCGGTGGGCACCCCCGCGATGGTCGTCCCGACGATCTGGACGACCCTGGCCATATGGCCGGTCAGCGGCGGCCCCAGCCGCTCGCCCGTCGCCAGGTCGCAGACGTGCAGCGCCGGATCACGGCTGCCGGCCAGGACCAGGCAGGGCACCCCGTCCACCCGGCTGTGGGCGAGCGCGTCGACCGTGCCGGGCAGCCGGATCTCCGGTCTGCGCCGCTCGGTGAGGGTGACGGGGTCCCAGAGGCTGACCGTCCCGTCCCAGCCGCCCGCCGCGAGCAGCGGCCCCGTCTCGCCCGGCAGCCACACCATGCTCGCGAAACGCCTCTCGCCGGGACCCAGCCGGACGGCCCGCACCTCCACCCGGTCGGAGAGCGACGACAGCCGGATCGTGCCGTCGTCGTACAGCACCGCGACATGGGCGATCCCCGCGACGACCGTGCAGGCGAGGTCGGCGACCGCCTCGGCGAAGTCGTCGGGGAACGCCCTGATCTCGGTGCGGTCGGCCAGCCGCCAGACCCGCACCTGGCCGCTGCCGTACCCGACGACCACGAAGGAGTGGCCGCCGCTCTCGACCACGTCGATCGCCGCGCAGCCCGCGATATGGGTGGCCTGGCGGCTCTGCAGCGGCTCACCGAGCTGGCGGCGCGCCGCGACGTCCCAGATCCGGACGGCCCCGTCGACCCCGCCGGTGAGGATCACCGGCCTGCCGTCGACCGTGGCGCACACCGCCGCCGCGATGTGCCGGGTGGCGCCGTGGAACGCCTCGCCGAGCGGGCGGTGCCGGGACATGTCCCAGATCCGCAGCCCCGACGTGCGGTCGGCGGTGACGCTCACGGTACGGCCGTCGACCCGGCCGCACGCCAGGATCGCGGTGCCGCTGCGCAGCCCCGGCAGCATCCCCCGGTGCGCGGGATGGATGAACGAGCCGGTCGCCCAGCCGACCCTCCAGCCCGGCGGGGCGGGGAAGGAGCGGGCGCGCCCGGCGTCGCCCCAGCGGGCGGCGTCGACGGCCAGGAGCCGGGCGCGGGCGGCCGGCGCGAGCGTGCGGTGGCGTTCGAAGGAGGTCCGGTAGACGGCGCGGAC
>NZ_BAAGZI010000680.1:0-1624 GCF_054778695.1 Actinocorallia lasiicapitis | reverse complement strand
TCGCCGACACCGACGGCCGCGACCAGTGGCTGACCGGCGCCTGGCGGACGGCCGTGCTCCGCGCCGCGCTCGACGGCTACCGGGGCCGGTCGCTGCGAGGCGTCCTGGACGGCCTGGAGCCCCGCCGGATTCCGGCTCCCCCTGAGTGGTTCGACTGCGACACCCCAACGGACCTGGCACGGGCCAGGAGCATGGTCGAGGAGCCCCGATGACCTTGGACGAGTGGACCGCCGTCGCCGCCGCCGAACTCGGCCTCGACCCGGGGGAGATCGACCGCGATCTGGTCCTGGACCTGGCGAGGGACGTGGCCCATGGCGTCGCGCGGCCCGCGGCCCCGCTGACGGCGTTCCTGCTGGGCCTGGCCGTCGGGCGCGGCGGCGATTCCCAGGCCCTCGCCGCCCGTCTCGCCGAGCTGGCTAGCCGTCCTGCTCCGTGAGTTCGGCGACGGGCACGGCGTCCTTGAAGAAGCTCCGGACGTCCAGGAACGAGGTCAGTGAGCCCTTGTGCTCGTCGCAGGCCAGCCACACCTTGCGGCGCTCCGGGGTGTGGATCTTGGGGTTGTTCCAGCGGAGTCCCCAGACGGCCGCGCCGCCGCAGCCCTTCGCTGAACACTGAAAGTCAGTCATTTACAGTCCTTTGTCTGATTTGGGTGTCTTTCTGGGGCTCGGCCGTGCAGCGTGGGTGATGTGCCCGGACACGGGCGTGCCCGACCGATTCAGGGGGATCTGATGGGCGACACCAGGAAGAAGCCGGCGAAGACGACCGGCAAGGCGAAGCGGACCGCCATGAAGGAAGCTCGCGCCGCCAAGCAGGAGAAACGCGCCAGCAAGGAGCGTGCCGAGCGTATGCCTGAGGAATAGGCGCGGTTCGGCAGGGGCGTGGACGGTGGATCGTCCGCGCCCCTGATCAGTTTAGGCGGAACGGACGAGCGGGTACGGTGGTCGCCAGGGGCGTCGGCGTCCCACTCGGCTGCCTGCGCACGACCGTGGACTACCTGGGGTGATGGGGCTCGGTGGATCGACTGGCCGGGGTGCTCTTGCGGAGACGGCGCACCGTCGTACCGGGGGCCCTGTTCGACGGGCTGGTCCCGCCCGCCCGGCAGCGCAGAGTCCTGCGCCACACCCGCGCCGACGTCGCCAACGGGCTGATCGCCCTCGAAACCGACCTCGCCGGGCACGGCTACCTGCTCGGCCCCGAACTGCACCGCGCGCTCGGCCGGCTGACCGGCGAGCAGCTCGCCGTCGCCGGACGGCGGCTCGTCGGGCTGGTCGCGGCGGAGTCGGGCGCGGACGTCCCGCACGTCCCCCTGTTCCGGCGCTTCCCCGACTCGGTGCCCGACGACACCCTCGACCTGTACGTGCGGCGGATCTTCACGCTGATCCTCCAGGAACCCGCCCAGCCGTGCGTGCTCTGCGGCGACCGCCGCTCCGTGCAGCCGGTCGCGCCGTGCGCCCATCTGGTCTGCCGGGCCTGCTGGGACGGCGGCGAGTACAGCGCCTGCCCGCTCTGCCACCGCCGGATCGACCCGGACGACCCGTTCCTGCGCCCCGTCAGGGAACGCGGCGGCCGCACCCCCGCCCGGACGGTCCGCCGCACCCGCGTGCTCGGCCACCACGACGACGCC
>NZ_BAAGZI010000679.1:0-1625 GCF_054778695.1 Actinocorallia lasiicapitis | reverse complement strand
AGCAGCCGGACGGCCGGAGCGGCCAGCACCCCGCCGACCAGCGGCGCGGCCAAGCCGACGGCCAGCACGTACCCCACCCAGCCGAGCGAAACCGGCAGCCCGGCGCCGAGCCCGGCCCCGGTCAGCCCGCCGACGGTCGCCAGGGTCAGCGACGTGGGCCGTCCGATCCTGGTCAGCACCACCACGACGGCCAGCGCCGAGCAGACCCCGACCACGACGGGGCCGGGGGAGGAGAACGCGACGAGCCGGTCGGTGAAGGTCGTGGCGACGGCCCTGGTCAGGAGGGCGGGCACCGCCACCACGCAGAGCGTCAGGGTCGTGAGCAGCACCCAGACCCTCGGCGAGCTCAGCTTCAGCCCGTTGGTGAGCAGCGCGCCGCCGTCGTTGGCTCCCGTCACCAGGGCGAACACGATCGCCACGGTGAGCACGGTGGAGCCTCCTCACGTCCGGGAAAAGATGAACAGCAGGTGAACAGAAGTCGAATAGTACTTGAATACCCAGCCCGGGGCCGGGGAACGGGCTGTGAGGACGAGCACGCCGGGGCTCCCGCGTAAAGTCGTACGACTCGACCAAGTCGACGGACCCGACCAGATCCAAGATCAAGGTGTGACGTTGAGCTACGTACTGACGCTGTCCTGCCCCGACCGTCCGGGCATCGTGGCCGCCGTGTCCGGCCTGCTGGCCGCGAACGAGTGCAACATCCTGGAGAGCCAGCAGTACGGCGACCCCACCACCGGCCGGTTCTTCCTGCGGATCCAGTTCGACGGCACCGGCGAGATCCGGCCCGAGCTGGCCGCGCTCGCCGCCGAGTTCGCCTGGGACTGGTCGCTGACCGACGCCGCGTCCCGGATGAAGGTCATGATGCTGGTCTCCAGGGAAGGCCACTGCCTCAACGACCTGCTGTTCCGGGTGCGGTCGGGGCTGCTCGACATCGACGTCGTGGCCGTCGTGTCCAACCACCCCGACATGCGGCCGCTGACCCAGAGCTACGGGGTCGACTACCACCACCTGCCCCAGTCGATGGGCAAGCCGGCGCAGGAGGCCGAGATCCTCACGCTGGTCCAGCACTACCAGGCCGATCTGGTGGTGCTCGCCCGGTACATGCAGATCCTCACCGACGACCTGTGCGCCAAACTCCAGGGCAAAGTGATCAACATCCACCACTCGTTCCTGCCGTCGTTCAAGGGGGCGCGCCCCTACCACCAGGCGCACGCGCGGGGCGTCAAGCTGATCGGCGCGACCGCCCACTACGTCACGCCCGACCTCGACGAGGGGCCGATCATCGAGCAGGAGGTGGCCCGGGTGGACCACGCCCAGGGCCCCGAGGACCTGCGCCGGGTCGGCCGCGACATGGAGTGCCTCGCGCTCGCCAAGGCCGTCCGCTGGCACGCCGAACACCGCGTTCTGCTCAACGGCGACAAGACCGTGGTGTTCCGGTAGCAACAGGGTCACCTAGCGTTACGATCCCTGCATGGGTGATCACACGCTCGCGGCCGACCTCCAGGACGACGCCGCGCGGCACAGGACGGCCCGGCGCGTCCCGGCAGGGGAGTTCACGCCCCGGAGATCAGGCGCGGCGCTGGCCGTCGCGGCGGGCCTGACGGTCGTCGGCGGGACGGCCGCGG
>NZ_BAAGZI010000678.1:0-1637 GCF_054778695.1 Actinocorallia lasiicapitis | reverse complement strand
CCGCCGCGGTCAGGCCGCGCCACCAGATGCCGAGGACCAGCAGCGGGCAGAAGGTCGACGCCGACAGCGCGAACGCCAGCCCGACCACGGTCGCGACCGGCAGCGACGGCAGGACGGCCAGCGCCACCAGCCGCAGATCGCCGATCGCGAGGAGGGTCGCGCACCGGAACGAGCGGACCCCGCCGTGGAACAGGTCCTGGCCGATGACGCCCGCGACAGACACCGTCAGCCCCGACGACGTCGACAGGAACGCCGCGAACGCTCCGGCCGTCAGCAGGGCGCCGAGGACGTCGCCGAGGGTGCCGCCGATCAGCCGGTGCGGCAGTTCCAGCACCACGAAGTCGGGGTCGGCGAGATCGGGGGTGTAGACCCGGCCGAGCGCGCCGTACGCGGCGGGCAGCAGATAGAACAGGCCGAGCAGGCCCAGCACGACGGCCGTGGTGCGGCGCGCGGCACGCCCGTCGGGATTGGTGTAGAAGCGGACGAGGACGTGCGGCAGGCCCATGGTGCCGAGGAACGTCGCGAGAATCAGCGAGTAGGTAGCGTAGAGCTGGTGGTCCTGGCGGAGCGGGAGCAGCCACGAGGCGTCCTGGATGCCGGGGGCTCCGTCACCGCGCCACGCGATCAGCAGGAACACCAGCGGGACGGCCAGCGCCGTCAGCTTCAGCCAGTACTGGAACGCCTGGACCAGGGTGATGCTCCGCATCCCGCCCGCCCACACCCCGATGATCACGATGGCGGCGACCAGCGGCCCGCCCGCCCAGCGCGGCGCGCCGGTGACGGCCGCGAGCACCCGTCCCGCGGTCTGGAGCTGCGGCAGCAGATACAGCCAGCCGATGACGACGACCAGCACCGACGACACCCGCCGCACCGCCATCGACTCCAGCCGCGCCTCGGCGAAGTCGGGCAGCGTGTAGGCGCCGGACCGGCGCAGCGGAGCCGACACCAGGACGAGCAGCACCAGGTAGCCGCCCGTCCAGCCGACGGGCAGCCACAGCATGTCCGCGCCGTTGGCCAGGACCAGCCCGGCGATGCCGAGGAACGACGCCGCCGACAGATACTCCCCGCCGATCGCCGACGCGTTGGCCTGCGGCGACACCGTCCGTGACGCCACGTAGAAGTCCGAGGTGGTCCGGGACAGGCGCAGCCCGTAGAACCCGGCGAGCAGGGTCGCCGCCGACACCGCCAGCACCGCCGCCAGATTCATACCGGGCCGGTCACTCGCGGTCGGCGCATCCGCGGCCCGCTCATTTGCGGTCGACTCATTTGCGGTCGACCAGGTCGGCGAAGTCCCGCTCGTTGCCCTCCGCCTGCCGCACGTACCACCAGCCGATCCCGGCGAACAGCGGGTACAGGACGACCGCGAGCAGCAGCCACGGCACCGGCAGCCCCAGCAGCCGCGCCTCCCCCGCCGCCGACGACAGCCAGAACAGCAGCGGCAGCCCGCCCACCACCAGCACGAGCAGGGTGCAGACGAACAGCGACAGCCGGAGCTGCGCCCTGACCAGCGCCCGCATGTACACCTCGCCCAGCGCGGTCTGCTCGTCGATCTCGCGGGTGCCGGGGCCGCCCCAGCGGGGCGCGGCACGGGTCTTGGGGCTCGTCACCACGGTCCGCTGCGGTCCGGTCGCGGCGCG
>NZ_BAAGZI010000677.1:0-1644 GCF_054778695.1 Actinocorallia lasiicapitis | reverse complement strand
GCCGGGAAGGCGCGCCCGCGGACTCCTCGCCGCCCGGAGTCCCGCGCGCGCCCGGCGACCGGCGCCGCCGGATTGCCCGCCGACGACGAAGTCACCGGCGGTCGCCGTGCCCTCGGGGACGAACCGGCCCGGGAGATGATCGGCGGCGTCTCGGCCGTCATCTTCCGCGAGCCCGCCGTGACGCCATGTCACGGCGGGCCTTGTCGTTTCATGCCAGATGTCCGGTTTGTTGGCCGCATGGTCACGCGGCGACAACGAGGATGTCTCGACGTGAGCGTGTTTTAACACAGGGGTGACAAAGGGGACGCCGACAGGAAACGCGGTGTTTCCAGTATCGCCCCATGGAAGTCGGCGGAGAGGCACCCCCAAAAGAGCTGGTGGTGGACGGTCACGACCGCCGGCAGGAGGGGCTGGGATGACGCTCACGGAAGTCACCGCGCCACCCGTCTCGACATGGGTGGACGTCTGCGGCTACGGCGACCTCATGCCCGAACGCGGTGTCTGCGCGCTGATCGGCGAGCGTCAGGTGGCCCTTTTCCGCGCCCACGACGGCGCTCTGTACGCGCTCTGCAACCGGGACCCGTTCAGCGGTGCCTATGTGCTGTCGCGGGGCATCGTGGGGACCCGCAAGGGCGTGCCCACGGTCGCCTCGCCGATGCTCAAGCAGGTCTTCGACCTGACGTCCGGGCGCTGCCTGGACGATCCGGCGATCGCCGTCCCGACTTTTTCCATCAGGCTCAACGGCGACCGAGTGGAAGTGATGACGTGACCGAACAGGCGGGTGTGCTGAACAGCGAACCCTTGGCGGGGTTCGCGGTCGGGGTGACAGCGGCCCGTAGGCACGAGGAACTGGCCGCGCTGCTGGAGCGGCGCGGCGCCCGGGTCGTGCACGCCCCGGCGATCCGGCTGGTGCCGCTGCAGGACGACGCGGAGCTGCTGCACGCCACCGAGGACTGCATCAACCAGAACATCGACTTCGCGGTGGTCACCACCGGCATCGGCTTCCGGGCCTGGCTGGAGACCGCCGACGGCTGGGGGCTGCGCGACGATCTGATCGACCGGCTCGGCCGGGTCCGGATCCTCGCGCGCGGGCCCAAGGCGCGCGGCGCGATCCGCTCCGCCGGGCTGCACGACGAGTGGTCGCCGGAGTCCGAGAGCTGCGAGGAGGTGCTCAAGTACCTGCTGGAGCAGCCGCTGGAAGGCGCCAGGATCGCGGTCCAGCTCTTCGGCGAGCCGCTGCCGGAGTTCACCGACGCGCTGCGTGAACGGGGCGCCGAGGTGATCGAGGTGCCGGTGTACCGCTGGTCGCGGACCGACGACTCGACCCCGCTGCGCCGCCTCGTCGGCCAGGCCGTCGCCGGGACCGTCGACGCGATCACCTTCACCTCCTCGCCCGCCGTGGCCGCGACGCTGGCCGTCGCCGCCGAGGACGGGCTGGAGGACGCCCTGACCGAGGCGCTCCGCACCAACGTCGTCGCGGCGTGCGTCGGTCCCGTCACGGCGTTCGCGCTCACCGAGCGGGGCGTGCCGACGGTCCAGCCCGAACGGGCCAGGATCGGCGCGCTGGTCAGGGCGATCGTGGAGGATCTGCCGCTGCGCCGCGCCCGGCGGCTGCACGTGCGCGGCCACGCCCTCGAACTGCGC
>NZ_BAAGZI010000676.1:0-1648 GCF_054778695.1 Actinocorallia lasiicapitis | reverse complement strand
ACGGCCCGCCGGTCGGCGGTGCGCACCCCGGCCGCCAGGACGGTCATGCGCGGATCCGGGGGTCGAGCCAGGCGGCCAGCAGATCAGCCAGGAGCGCGGTGAGGGGCACCACGAGCGCCGCCAGGGCCAGGCACGCGGCCACCGGATGCGGATCGGCGGCCCGCAGCGAGTCGATCAGATACTCGCCCATCCCGTGCCAGCCGTAGATCTTCTCCAGGAACGCCGCGCCCAGCAGCAGAAACCCGAGGTTGTAGGCGAAATAAGCCGAAGTCGGGACGAGCGCCGGCGGCAGCGCGTGCCGCAGCAGCGCCCGTCCCCTGGTCAGCCCGCGCGCCCTGGCGGCGAGGACGGGACCGGAGTCCAGGACGTCGCGGAGCAGGGCCCGCTGGTAGCGGCTGTACAGGGCGATCTGGACGAGCGCGATGGTCAGGGTGGGCAGCAGCAGATGGACGAGCCCGCCCGCCAGCCCTTCGCCCGGCCCCGCCCAGGGCAGGCCGCCGAGCCGCCGCGCCGCCATCTGCAGCAGGACGGCCAGCACGAACACCGGTGTCGCGAGCAGTGGCAGCGAGCAGGCCGTCAGCGCCCGGTCCGCCCACGGATACAGCACCGCGACGGCCGCGAGCAGCACCCCGGCGACCGCCCCCAGGACCGTCCCGGCCAGCAGCATCCGCACGCTGACCAGCACCCTGGGCAGCAGCTCCGCCCGGACGCTCGTCCCCTCGACCGTCCGGCCGAGATCCCCCCTGACCAGCCCGGACGCCCAGCCGCCGTACCGGACGAGCAGCGGGGTCCTGTCGTTGAGGTTCAACGCGCTCAGCTGGGCTTCGACGACGGCGGGCGGCGGTGCGGGGCTGCGTCCCTCGAAGTGCGAACGGGCGTCGAGGCCGGTGGCGGCGAGCAGATAGCCGAGGCTGGCGGTGAGGACGGCGAGCAGCACCGCGCCGAGGCACCGTCGCACCATCACCGCTCCCGTGAGATCTACAGAGAGCAACTGAAGTATCACGGAAAGGCAGGCTTGTTCGCCCCATCCCCGGGAACGGGCATGAAGAAGGGCCGATGGTCGTCCCCCGCCAAGAGTGTGACCATCGGCCCTCGGTGCCGCGCGGTTCCCGGGGCTCCCGACCCGGTCTGCGCGTACCCCCTACGAAGAAGAAGGTACGTGTCCCAAGATCCCGCTGCTAAGGGACAGCGGTCCCGACGTCACCGGGCGAAGGCGGTGGCGTGAGCCTTGCCGAGGAGCTCTTCGAGTTCGTCCAGCTCGGCGGGGGTGAGCGCGGCGAACGCGGGCGCGATCAGCTCGTCGGTACGCGCCTCGGCGGCCGTCCAGCGGTCCTGGAGCTCAGGCGTGATCTCCTCGAACGGCTCCCGCCAACCGAACACCCGGGCCTGGTCAGGGCCGGCGGCGAGCGGCGAGCCGCTGATCAGGACGGCCTGGAGCGGGCCGACCCCGGCGGCCTTGGTGGCCAGGAAGTGCAGGCCGCCGCGGAGCTCCCGCAGCACGTGGGTGAGCTGGAGCACCCGGCCGTGCCCGTCGTCGGGCAGCGGGACGGCCCGCCAGCCGGCGAACAGCGGCGCCCCGCCGACCTCGGCGGCGTCGACCACGGCCTTCAGCAGTTCGGCGAGCCGGCTCCATGTGATAGCCCACTGC
>NZ_BAAGZI010000675.1:0-1655 GCF_054778695.1 Actinocorallia lasiicapitis | reverse complement strand
CAATGCCAGTGAGTTAAGGCATTTGCCCAGGTGAGGGCGCGTTTTGTGGGCCCGGGTCGCGGAGCGGCCCGACGCGTCGTGTCGCGGTTCGGTGACGGATTGTGCGTCGGGGCTCTTGGGCAACGAAGTCCTCGATAGGACAGCGGTCGACCAAGATCGCTTTTTTGTCCGTCGAGGAGCTTCGTTGCTCGCTCAGTTTGGCATGCCCGGATCGGTGTCGGCCGGTCTGGATGAGGGTCGGCCGATGTGTTCGGTCGGGCTCGGGGTTCTGGCCGAGGAGATCGGCCCGGAACTCGTTGACGAGGTCATCGAGTTGTCGGGGTGCCGGGAGAAGCGGCACCGGCTGCTGCCCGCGGCGGCGGTCGTGTATTTCGTGCTCGGGTTGTGCCTGTTCAGCGGCGCGGACAGCGCGATGCCGCCGGGATACCGGTCGGTGATGCGGTGGCTGACCAGCGGGCTGCGGCATCTGCATGATCTCGCTCTGCCGACCAGTTCAGCGCTGACCAAGGCCAGGACGCGGCTCGGCTCCAAGCCGCTGGAGCTGCTGTTCGACCTGCGGCGTGGGCCGCTGGCCGAGCCGGGCACCAAGGGCGCGTTCGCGTTCGGGCGTCGGCTGGTCGCCTGGGACGGCACCGGCCTGGACGCCGCAGACACCCCCGGGAACGCCACCGCGTTCGGGGTCACCCAGGGCGGCAATCCGCAGATCCGGCTGCTGGCATTGATCGAATGCGGCACCCACGCGCTGATCGACGCGGCCTTCGACGGCGTCACCAGGGCCAGCGAGCACAAACTCGCGCGCAGGCTCCTGCACGCCCTCGACCAGAGCATGCTCCTGCTCGCGGACCGGAACTTCGCCGGCCACGAGCTCTGGGGGCTCGTCACCGCGACCGGCGCCGACATGGTGTGGCGGATCAAGAAGAACCTGGTGTTCCCGCCCGTGGAAGTCCTCCCCGACGGCTCGTTCCTGTCCATCATGCCCACCCCGACCGAGAACCTGCGGCACGGCGTCGCCCGAGCCCGCGGCCGCAGCCTGCGACGACGGCCTCACGGCCACCTCGTCCGCATCATCGAATACACCGTGAAGGTCACCACCGCAGACGGCCGCACCCGGACCGAACCCTTCCGCCTCGCCACCACGATCCTCGACCCCGAACGGGCCCCCGCTGCCCAGCTCGCCGCCGTGTATCACGAGCGCTGGGAGATCGAGAACGGTTACGCAGAGCTCAAGACCCGACTGCGCGGAGCGGCGTTCATCCTCCGCTCCAAGCTCCCCGAACTTGTCTGCCAGGAGCTGTTCGCCCTGCTCACCGTCTACCAGGCACTGTGCTCCCTGAAACACGCCGCAGCCCGGTCAGCCGATCTCGACCCCGACCGGATCTCCTTCACCGTCACCCTCCGCATCGCCCGCCACCACGCAGCCAGCCCCGCCACCGAGCCCGCCCAGGCCCGGCGCGCCGCCATCCGCGACATCCTCGACGACCCCCTGCCGCCCCGCCGCGACCGTCAATGCGAGCGCGTCAAGAAGCCACCCAAGAACACCTTCGACACCAAGAAACGTGACACAGCGCAACCAGCCAGCCGAGCCACCTACAAGATCAAAATAACGAGAAAAGTACTCTCACCTGGGCAAATGCCTTAACTCACTGGCATTGCAG
>NZ_BAAGZI010000674.1:0-1659 GCF_054778695.1 Actinocorallia lasiicapitis | reverse complement strand
CGTTGCCGGGCTCGGCTCCGGCCGTCATCCGCGGGGGCGGCGCAGCAGGAGGTCGCGGAGCTCCCGGACGTGCCGCCGGCTGACCGGCAGCTCGGTGCCCGCGACCAGGACCGTGCAGCGGCCGGAGTCGAGCCGCAGCTCCGAGATGTGGGAGACCGCGACGAGATGGCTGCGGTGGATCCGGATCAGCCCCGCGTTGCGCCACCGCTCCTCGATCCCGGCCAGCGGGATCCGGACGAGATGGGTGCCGGACGCGGTGCTCAGCCGGGCGTAGTCGCCCTGCGCCTCGATGAACCGCACGTCGGCCGGGTGAATGAACCGGGTGACGCCCGACAGCTCGACCGGCACCGGCTCCGGTTCGGCGGCGAGCACCGGATCACCCGGTCCGGTGATCTTGCCAAGGGCCTGGGAGAGCCGTTCGGGACGGACCGGCTTCAGCAGGTAGTCGGCGGCGCTGACCTCGAAGGCGTGGACGGCGTGCTCCTCGTGCGCCGTCACATAGACGAGCTTCGGCGGGGCCGCGAACTGGGCGAGCAGCCGGCCCAGGACGATACCGTCGATGCCGGGCATCCGGACGTCCAGGAAGACCGCCGCGTAGGGACGTTCCTCGGCGAGCGCCCGGTCCAGGGCGCACAGCGCGGCCGCACCGTCGCGGGCGCCGTTGACCTCGCCGACCCGCGGGTCGGCACGGAGCAGGAACACGAGGTCGTCCAGGGCGGGACCCTCGTCGTCGACCGCGAGAACACGCATCACGCGAGTGTGATGGCCACCACAGGGGGTGTCAATCACGGGCGTCCGTCGGCGGAGACGCCCTGCCTGTACTTCGGCACCCGGAAACCGACCTTCATCCCGGCTCCGACGGCCGTATCGACGACCAGGCCGTGCGCGTCGCCGTAGACCTGGCGGAGCCGCGAATCGACGTTCGCCAGCCCGATCCCCGACTCGGCGGACGCCTCCCCCGCCAGGACCCGGCGCATCGCGTCGGGGTCCATGCCGACGCCGTCGTCCTCGACGCTGATCAGGCAGTCGGCGCCCGCGTCCTCGGCGAGCAGCGTGATCCGTCCGGGGCCCGGCTTGCCTTCCAGGCCGTGCCTGACCGCGTTCTCGACCAGCGGCTGAAGGCACAGGAACGGCACCGCGACGGGCAGCACCTCGGGCGCGACCCGCAGCGTCACCCGGAGCCGGTCCTCACCGAACCGGGCGCGCGCCAGCAGCAGGAACCGGTCGATGTTGCGGAGCTCCTCGGCGAGGGTGGTGAAGTCGCCGTGCCTGCGGAAGGAGTAGCGGGTGAAGTCGGCGAACTCCAGCAGCAGCTCCCTGGCGCGTTCGGGATCGGTGCGGACGAACGAAGCGATCGTGGTCAGCGCGTTGTAGACGAAGTGCGGGGAGATCTGCGCCCGCAGCGCCCGCACCTCCGCCTCCACCAGGAGGTTGCGCGACCGGTCGAGATCGGCCAGTTCGAGCTGGGTGTCGACCCAGCGGGCCACCTCCTCGGCGGCCCGCACCTGCGCCGCCGACACCTGCGGGGCGTAGGCGACGAGCGCGCCCACCACGCGTCCGTCGGTGGTGAGCGGGACGACGACGGCCGTGGCCTCCCCGGTGCGGACGACGCGGGTGCGGCCGGTGGCCAGGGTCTCGGCGGCCAGGTCGACGGCTTGG
>NZ_BAAGZI010000673.1:0-1673 GCF_054778695.1 Actinocorallia lasiicapitis | reverse complement strand
GCCCCGGGCAGGCCACCGCCGCCACCGGGACGCCGTCGGCGAACCGGGCGATCAGATCCGACTGGTAGGCGCTGGCCGTGGTCGCGACCGTCGCCCAGACCGCGATCGGCTCCCCCGCCGCCGCGGCCGGCTTGATCGCCGGGACGGTCCCCAGGACGGGCAGGCCCGGCTCCAGCAGCCCGCGCAGCACCTCCAGCGCATGGACCGACGCGGTGTTGCACGCCACGATCAGCGCGTCCGGCCGCAGCTCGAGCGCGGCCTTCGCACAGGCGACGGCCCGTTCGGCGATGTCGTCGGGCGTGCGGGGGCCCCACGGCATCCCCGCGACGTCGTTGGAGAGCACCAGATCGGCGTCCGGACGTGCACGCCGCACCGCGGCCGCCGCCGCGAGCAGCCCGAAACCCGAGTCCACGAAGGCGATCCGCATGGCCGAACGATACCGCCACCGGCCGCCGGGCGACGGAAACGCCGTGGCCCCGATACGGGAACCACGGCGTTCGCGGGACGCTCAGGCGAAGAGCGCGTCCCCCCAGGAGCCGCCCTTGGCGACCCCGGGCGGGATCGCGAAGACCCCGCTGCCGACGTGCTGGATGTACTCGTTGAGCGAGTCCCCCGCCAGGTTCTTCTGGATCTGCACGAAGCCCTTGGCGACGTCGCGCTGGTAGGCCAGGAAGAACAGGCCCGCGTCCAGCCGGCCGAGGCCGTCGGTGCCGTCGGTGAAGGAGTACCCCCGGCGCAGGATCTTGATCCCGCCGTTGTTGGCGGGGTGCGAGAGCCGGACGTGGGCGTCGGGCTTCATCGCCTCCAGGACGACCGGTTCGCGCTCCTTGGTGCGGCCGGGCGAGGCGCCCTCGCCCTTGGAGCGGCCGATGATGTCCTCCTGCTCGCCGAGGCCCGTCCTGTCCCAGGTCTCGATGTGCATCCGGATCCGGCGGGCCACCAGGTAGGAGCCGCCCGCCATCCAGTCCGTGCCGTCCTCGGCCGTCGCCCAGACGAAGTCCGCGAGCTGGCGGCCGTCGTCGCCGGGGATGTTCTCGGTGCCGTCCTTGAAGCCCATCATGTTCCGGGGCGTCTGCGCCTCGGGCGTGGTGGAGGAGGTCTTCCCGAAGCCGAGCTGCGACCAGCGGATCGAGACCACGCCGAAGCCGATCCTGGCGAGGTTGCGGATGGCGTGCACCGCGACCTGCGGGTCGTCGGCGCACGCCTGGACGCACAGGTCGCCGCCGCTGCGCGCCGGGTCGAGGTTGTCGCCCGCGAAGTGCGGCAGGTCGATCAGCGCCTTGGGGCGCTTGCCCTCGAGCCCGAACTTGCCGAACAGCGACGGCCCGAACCCGATGGTCAGGGTGAGCCGGGACGCGTCCAGGCCGAGGGCCTCGCCGGTGTCGTCGGGCGGGGACAGCGGGTTGCCGCCGACCGCACCGCGGCCCGCGGGACGGCCGGACGTCATCGCCTCGGCGGCGATGGTCCACTCCCGCAGCATGGCGACGAACGCCTTCTTGTCGGAGGTGGTGACGTCGAACGCCGCGAAGTGCAGCCGGTCCTGGACGGGGGTCGCGATCCCGGCCTGGTGCTCGCCGTGGAACTCGATCCGGCCGCCGAACCGCTGCTTGTCGGCCTCGTCTGCCCGGGCGAGGCCCACCAGGCCCGCGCCGAGCGCCGCGCCCGCCACCACG
>NZ_BAAGZI010000672.1:0-1682 GCF_054778695.1 Actinocorallia lasiicapitis | reverse complement strand
CCGCGCCGCCCCCGCCGCCCGCCCCGACGACCCCGACCATCCCCAAGAAGATCAACTCTCTGAACCGGCTCACCAACCTCGTGACGTTCCAGGTCACCGGGCAGGAGTGCCAGGAGGAGAAGGCCCACTTCACGTTCAAGCCGTTCACGATGACGGCGACCGTCAAGCGGTCCAAGTATCTGGGGAAGCCGAAGAAGCTCTGCGGCAAGCCGTTCGAGACCAAGCAGGTCCAGGTCAAGGGCCACAGCCGCACCACCCGTGTGGTCGGCGGCAGCAAGAAGACCGAGATCCTCGACGACCTCCAACTGCTGGAGATCGCCCGGGGCGCCGATCCGCGCACCCTCACCCGGCTGGTGCAGAACTACCCGGGCGCCCGCGTCGACCGGGTGAAGAAGACCGACATGTACATGTACTCCATCCACGGGATCACCGCGACGGGCCTGTGGCCGCTGCTCCCGCAGGAGTACCGCGACGCGTTCCCGCCCGCCGCCCTGTCGGGGCTGAACATGGACGCCACCAACCTGACCTACCAGAAGACGTACACGATGTGGTTCCAGCTCAGCGGCTTCGGCCCGCTCGGCGGTGCGGGCCTCGGCATCGTGTACTCCGACTTCAAGTAGCGCCGACTTCAAGTAGCGCTCAGGGGTCGCGGGGCAGGCCCAGGAGGCGTTCGGCGATCACGTTGAGGTTGACCTCGGTGGTGCCGCCGCCGATCGTCATGGCGCGGGAGGCCAGCAGGTAGCGGGTCCAGCGCAGCGGTAGATCGGCGCGCCAGCCGCCCGTCAGCGTGCCGCGCTCGCCGAGCAGGTTGTGGCCGAACTCGGTGACGTGCTGGCCGTGCTCCATCGCGACCAGTTTGCGGACGTTCGCGGTGGCGCCCGGGTCGGTGCCGGAGAGCTGTTTGAGGGTGGCGCGCAGGCCCAGGAGCAGGTAGGCGTGCTCGTCGGCGGCGAGCGCGCCCAGGCCGTCACGGACCACGGGGTCCTCGGCCAGGCCGAGATCGTTGATCAGCCGGACCAGTTTCGGGACGTCCGCGCCGAGCTGGAAGGTCGCGGTCAGGCCGACCCGCTCGTTGGCGAGGGTGGTGCGGGCGACGCGCCAGCCGGAGTCCACCGGGCCGACGACCAGGTCGTCGGGGACGAACACGTCGTCCAGGAACACCTCGTTGAAGACGGCGTCGCCGGTGCACTCGGTGAGCGGGCGGATCTCCAGGCCGGGCGAGGCCATGTCGACCAGGAAATAGGTGATGCCCTGGTGTTTGGGGGCGTCGGGGTCGGTGCGGGCCAGGCAGATGCCCCACTGGGCGTCGCGGGCCAGGGACGTCCAGATCTTCTGGCCGGAGATCAGCCAGCCGCCCTCCGTCCGGACGGCCCTGGTGCGCAGCGAGGCCAGATCGCTGCCCGCGTCCGGTTCGCTGAAGAGCTGGCACCAGATGATCTCGCCGCGGAGCGTCGGAGGCAGGAACCGCTCCTGCTGGGCGGCCGTCCCGTACTGGACGAGCGACGGCACCACCCAGGAGCCGATCATCAGCGGGACGGGGCGGACGCCCGCGGCCTTCAGCTCCTGGGCGATCACCACCTGCTCGACGGCGCCCGCCGCACGGCCCCAGGGCCGGGGCAGATGCGGGGTCACCCAGCCGCCCTCGGCCATCGCGGCGCGCTGCTCCAGCGGGTCGAGGAGCG
>NZ_BAAGZI010000671.1:0-1685 GCF_054778695.1 Actinocorallia lasiicapitis | reverse complement strand
GCCGACCTGATCACCGGCCTCCCGCCGCTCGGCGCGGACGGCCGCTGGACCGCGCGGGCCGCCGCCCTGGACACCGCCGAACGCCGGATCGCCGCCGCCCTGGCCGCCACCGCCCATGATCGCGATCTGCTCCAGGGCCTGCTGGACCGCCGCGGCGAGCTCCGCGGACGTTTCGCGGCCTATACGGCGAAGGCCGCAAGACTGGGCGTACTGGAAGAACAGGAGGTCACCCGGCACAGGGACACAGCTCGGGCACTACTCTGGACCTCCCCCTGCGACCTCCGTCAGGCCACCGTGGCACTGTCCGCCTTCAGCAAGGCGCTCTCCCCCGAGGCGGCACCATGAACTGCTCCCAGCCCGGCTGCGCCGGGACGGTGGAGGACGGCTACTGCCTGATCTGCGGCATGGCCCCCACCGCCGAGGAGCAGCTCACCCACGCCCAGTCGGCCGCCCAGTCCGCCACCCCGTCCCCCGCCACGGCCGCGGTGGCCGAACCGGCCGGAGCCGAGCTGCCGATGACCGGGTCGGTCCGCGCCACCAGGACCACGATGTCGGCCGCCAGCAGCGGCAAGTCCCGGCGCGGGATGCTCGGCGCGGGGCTGGTCGAGGTGCCGCCCGTCCCCTACCGGGATCCGGCCGAGGCCGTCCTGGACGACCCGATGGTCGCCGAGCGCAAACGGTTCTGCCGCTGCGGCGAGCCCGTCGGACGCAGCCGCGACGGCCGTCCCGGACGCACCGAGGGCTTCTGCCCCAAATGCGGCTCCTCCTACTCCTTCACCCCGAAGCTCCAGCCCGGTGATCTCGTCGGCGGCCAGTACGAGGTGCTGGGCTGCCTCGCCCACGGCGGGCTCGGCTGGATCTACCTGGCCCGCGACCGGAACGTCTCCGACCGGTGGGTCGTGCTGAAGGGCCTGCTCGACACCGACGACCCCGAGGCCAGCGCCGTCGCCGCCGCCGAGAAGGCGTTCCTGGCCGAGGTCGAGCACCCCAACATCGTCCGGATCTACAACTTCGTCCAGCATCCCGAGCCCCGCACCCTGACGATGGTCGGCTACATCGTCATGGAGTACGTCGGCGGCCACGCGCTCAAGGACGTCCTGCTCGACCACCGCAAGGAGCACGGCGAGCAGACCGCGCTCCCCGTCGGCCAGGCGATCGCCTACGCCCTCGAAGTGGTCAGGGCGCTCGGCTACCTGCACGGTCTCGGGCTGCTGTACTGCGACTTCAAGCCCGACAACGCGATCCAGTCGGAGGAGCAGCTCAAGCTGATCGACCTCGGCGGGGTCCGCCGGATGGACGACCAGGAGTCGCCGATCTACGGCACGATCGGCTACCAGTCCCCCGAGATCGCGGCGCTCGGCCCGTCGATCAGCTCCGACCTGTACACGGTCGGCCGGGCCCTGGCCGTCATGAGCTTCCCGTTCCACGGCTACACCACCACCTGGGCGGCCGGCCTGCCGCCCCGCGAGCAGATCCCGGTGCTGCGCGAGCACGAGTCGTTCGACCGGTTCCTGCGCCGCGCCACCCACCGCGACCCGGCCGAACGGTTCCAGGACGCCCAGGAGATGGCCGACCAGCTCACCGGCGTGCTCCGCGAGGTGCTGGCCGCCCAGGACGACGAGCCGCGCCCCGCCCGCTCCGCCCTGTTCGGCGCCGAACGGCAGACCGCGACCAGCGCCCTCACC
>NZ_BAAGZI010000670.1:0-1706 GCF_054778695.1 Actinocorallia lasiicapitis | reverse complement strand
CGCCCACGCCGCGGTGTTGGCGGCCGACCCGCCGGGCCGCACCGCGATGTCGGCGGGGGTGTCGCCGCCCGGCAGCAGCGCCTCGCCGTGCAGGGCCAGCACATCGGTGACGACGTCGCCGATGACCAGCAGCGAGATCACCGGGACCATGCGACGGCGATCCGCGCGCCGAGCCTGACGTTCCCCCCGACGGCCGCGAGGTTGGCTTCCAGCGACGCGCCGCCGGTCCCGTCCACCAGGTACTTCAGCAGGAACGGGGTGCTGGCCTGGCCGCTGATCCCGGCCTCGGCGGCGGCCGTCAGCGCCTCGGTGAGGACCCGGTCGTGCAGTTCGGGGTCGAGCTGGAGCTCCCGCGGCACCGGGTTGGCGACGATCAGCGCGGTCCGCGGGCCGTCCAGGGCGTCCTGGCCGCGCATGGCGGCCGCGATCTGCTCGGGCTCCCGCACCGTCCAGTCGACGGGCTCGCCCGAGCTCGACAGGTAGAAACCGGGGAAGGTCTCGGTGCGGTACCCCGCCACGGACACGTTCAGGGTCTCCAGCCGCTGCAGGGTCGCCGGGACGTCGAGGATCGACTTCACGCCCGCGCACACGACCGTGATCCTGGTGCGGCTCAGCAGATCGAGGTCGGCCGACTCGTCCCAGGAGTCCACCCAGCCGCGGTGCACGCCGCCCAGCCCGCCGGTGGCGAACACCCGGATCCCGGCGCGTGCGGCGAGGAAGGCCGTCGCCGACACGGTCGTCGCGCCGCTCGCGCCCGTGCCGAGCGCCAGCGGCAGATCCCGGTAGCCGAGCTTGCGCAGGCCCCGGTCGGTGCCGATCCGCTTCAACCCGTCCGCGTCGAGCCCGACGCGTGCGACGCCGTCCAGCACCGCGATGGTCGCGGGAACGGCGCCCTCCTCCCGTACGGAACGCTCCAGTTCGTGCGCGACCTGGAGGTTGCGCGGTTCCGGCAGCCCGTGCGAGATGATCGTCGACTCGAGGGCGACCACCGGCCGTCCCTCGGCGAGCGCCTCACGTACCTCATCCGCTACCACGATCGACATCCGTTACCATCCCAATCCGATGCATTTGAGCTTTTTGACACGCTATGTCGATCATCTACTGGAATACCAGTAGCGACGCGTGTCGGCATCGGTGAAGAGGGAAGCCGCCGGACGGGCGGTGCGGGGGTTCGCGCCGGACGTCAGCCGAGCAGTTCGGGGTTCCAGGCGACGCCGAGGTGGTCGCAGAGCCTGCGGGCCTGCTTCTCCGGGTCGGCCAGCAGCTCCTCGTGGGCGACGGTCAGGCCGTGCAGGCAGGAGCGGGCCGCCTCCAGCTCCGCGAGGTGCTCCGCCGGGCCGGCTGCGCCGGTGAGGAACAGGAAGCGCGCGCCCGGCCAGGCCTGGTCGATGCGGCGCCAGATCAGCACGTTGATCTCCGAGGAGTCGACGATGATCCGCTTGCCGGTGCGGACCAGCTCATGGTGGAGCACCCGGTCCCAGAGGAGGTGCTCCAGCTCGTCGCGGTTCAGGCCGAGCGCCGCCATGACGTCGTCGGTGAACTCCCGCTTCGCCTGGACTTTGATCGACGGCAGGTCGAGATCGCTCGGGGCGGTGATGCCGGGGTGCCGGTCGAGGATCCGGCGCAGGTCCGCGACGCCGGAGCCGGGCGCGGAGAGCACGAAGACCGGCGAGGCGACGAGCCGGGAGCCGACGGCGGCCGCGGCC
>NZ_BAAGZI010000669.1:0-1709 GCF_054778695.1 Actinocorallia lasiicapitis | reverse complement strand
GCTTGTCGGCGGCGGCCGCTTCGGCGCGCGCGGCCTCGTGCCGGACGACCCGGAACGCGCCGACCCGGCCGTCGAGCTCGTCGATCCGTTCCAGCGACGCCTCGACCAGCTCCTTCGCGCTGGCCTCCCCCGACGCCGCCAGCCGCGCCTGCTCCGCAAGACCCACGAACCCCATACCGCTCCTCCTAGTCGTTCGTTCGAACGAACGATACGATGGGACGACGGATTTGGGAAGATGGCCGGAACACGTTAGGGGCACCGTGAACGACGCACGCGAGCGCATTCTCGACGCCACCCTCCGCCTCGTCGGCGAGAAGGGCATCGGCGCCGTCACCAACCGGAGCGTCGCGACGGCCGCCGGGGTCTCCCTCGGCACCCTCACCTACCACTTCGCCAGCCAGACCGAACTGCTGCGCGAGACCCTCAACCGGTTCGTCGACGCCGAGATCGACCGGATCACCGCGATCATCCTGCGGCTCGCCGACGCGGGGCTCGCCCCCGAGCAGGCCGCCGCCGAGGTCGAGCGGGTGATCTCGGAGTTCACCAACGCGCCCGAGCACGTCGCCAATCTGGAGCTGCACCTGCACGCCAGCCGCGATCCCGAGCTGCGGATCGCCGCGACCCGCTCCGTCGACGCCTACGACCGGCTGACCGCGGCCGTCCTCGAAGGGCTGGGGATTCCCGAACCGGAGAGGTACGCGCCGACCGTCGTGGCCCTGTTCTACGGGCTCGCGGTGCGGCGGCTCGCGATCGGCGACGTCAACGCCACAGGCACCGCCGACGCGCTCCGGCACGTCCTCGCCGGGGCGCTGGCCGCCCGGAAGTAGAGGAGCGGGCCGGACCCCACCCCTGGGTCCAGCCCGCCCGTCGAAACCCCCACTACCCCCGCAACGCCGGGGTCAATCCCGAGGTTCCCACCGCATCGGGGAATCCTGTCGGAACGCCCGTCAGGACGGGCCCTCCCCTTTCAGCCACAACTGGATCTGGGCGCCGCCGAGCAGATCCGACCGGTCGACGCGGAGCTGGCCGCCGGTGGATTCGGCGAGCCGCCGCGCGATGTCGAGGCCCAGCCCGGTCGAGCCCTGCCCGCTCCCGCCGCGCGCCAGCGCCCGTTCCGGATCGGAGATGCCGGCGCCCGCGTCCGCGACGAACACCGCGACCGAATCCCGGCCCCGGTGCAGGGTGACGGCGAACGCGACCCCCTCCGCGGTGTACCGGAAGATGTTGCCGAGCAGGGCGTCGACGGCCGCGGCCAGCTCCGACCGCTCCACGGCCACCGGCACGGCCGTCTCGGCCCCGGTCAGATCCCAGGGCCTGGCCTGGTCCTCGGCGAGCACCGACCAGAACTCCAGCCGGTCGCGGAGCACTTCGGCGGCGTCGCAGACCCCGCGCCTGCCGCCGTCCCTGACCGTCCGGATGATCTGGTCGACCTCGCGTTCGAGCTGGTCGACGGCCTGCCTGGTCTGGTCGGCGACCGGGCCGTCGCCGAGCGCGCCCGCGTTCAGCCGCAGCGCGGCCAGCGGGGTACGGAGCCGGTGGGAGACGTCGGCGGCCATCTCCCGTTCGGCGGCCAGCAGGGTGACGACCCGGTCGGCCATCGTGTTGAACGCCCGCCCCGCCTCGACCAGTTCGGGCGGCCCGTCCGGCTCCACCCGGACGGCCAGATCACCCGAGCCCAGCGAACCGGCCGCCGAGGCGAGCCGCTGGGA
>NZ_BAAGZI010000668.1:0-1718 GCF_054778695.1 Actinocorallia lasiicapitis | reverse complement strand
CTCGACCGGGCGGCCCCCACCCTGCTCACCCCGCACGCGGGCGAGCTGTCCCGGCTGATCGGCGTCGACCGGGCCGAGATCGAGGCGCGACGCCTGTACTACGCGCGGCGGGCGGCGCGGGAGCTGAACGCGACGGTCCTGCTCAAGGGCTCCACCACGCTGGTCGCGACGCGCGGCGAACCCGTCCGCGTCAATCTGACCGGCACCCCGTGGCTGGCGGCCGCCCGCACCGGCGACGTCCTGTCGGGCCTGGCCGGGGCGCTGCTGGCGACCGGGCTGTCCGCCCCGGAGGCGGCGGCGACCGCGGCCCATCTGCACGGCCTCGCCGGGCGGCTCGCCGCCTACCCCGACCCGGCCGAATCGCCCAACCCGATCACCGCGTGGGACGTCCTGACGCATCTGCGGGACGCGTTCCGGCTGCTGCCCTGACGGCCACGCCGTGTGACGAGCCGCACGTCGCGAACCTCGTGGCGTGGGCTTTCGTCTTATCAGAAGTGGCAGACTTGGTTGGTATGGGAATTCCGACGCGGGCTTTCGTCGACCTCGCGGCCATCGGCCAGAACGTGGGCGTCGTGCGGCAGGCCGCGGGCGGCGCCGAGGCGATGGCCATGGTCAAGGCCGACGCCTACGGGCACGGCGCGGTTAGGTCGGGCCGGGCGGCGCTGGCCGGCGGCGCGACCTGGCTCGGCACCGCCTTCCTCACCGAGGCGCTGGAGCTGCGCGCCCACGGCATCGACGCGCCGATCATGGTCGCGGTCTGCCCGCCGGGCGACGACTACCGGGCGGCCGTCGCCCAGGGGATCGATCTGGGCTGCGGCGCGACGGGGCTGCTGAAGGAGATCGTCACCGCCGCCGAGGCGGCCGGGAAGACCGCCCGGATCCAGCTCGCCGTCGACACCGGGATGACGCGCGGCGGCGCGTCGCTCCAGCAGTGGCCCGAGCTGGTGGAGGCCGCGCTGAAGGCCGAGGCCGCGGGAGCCGTGGAGATCGTCGGCCTCTGGTCGCACTTCGCGTGCGCCGACGAGCCCGACCACCCTTCGGTGCGCCGCCAGATCAAGCACTTCAAAGAGGCCGTGGAGCTGGCCGAACGGGCCGGGGCCCGGCCGCTGATCCGCCATCTCGCCAACTCGGCGGGCGCCCTGCACCTGCCGGAGGCCCGCTGGGATCTGGTCCGCCCCGGCATCGCGATCTACGGGCTCGACCCGTCGCCGCAGCTTCCCACCGAGGCGCTGCGGCCCGCGATGACCGTCACCTCGACGGTCGCGTTGACCAAGCGGGTCGGGGCGGGCGAAGGTGTGTCGTACGGTCATCTCTATACGACGCGCCGCGACACGAACGTCGCGCTGATCCCCGCCGGTTACGCCGACGGGGTGCCCAGGAACGGCAGCAATCTGCTGGAGCTGCTGGCCGGCGGGGCGCGCAGGACGGTGGCGGGCCGGGTCTGCATGGACCAGTTCGTGATCGACCTCGGCGACGACGAGCTGAGCGCGGGCGATGAGGTGATCCTCTTCGGGCCCGGCGACCGGGGCGAGCCGACCGCGCAGGAGTGGGCGGACCGCACCGGCAGCATCTCCTACGAGATCGTGACGAGAATCGGCGGCCGCGTGCCGCGCGTTTACGTGGGGGGCTGATGGACGTCAAACGCAAGCGCAGGCTCGGCATCGCCGGAGCGGTCGCCGGGCTCGGCGCGGCGGGCATCGGCGCGGCCGTCGCGGCCC
>NZ_BAAGZI010000667.1:0-1719 GCF_054778695.1 Actinocorallia lasiicapitis | reverse complement strand
CTCCCCCGGTGCCGTTGCCGAGCACGACCGGCTTGCGGCAGCGCGCCTTCGGATCGGCGGCCAGGGTGCGGGCGGGGCCGTCGCGGTGGGTAACCCAGTGGATGGTCCCGGCGACCTCGACGGCCCCGGCCCTGCCGGTGTCGTCGCAGGCGAAGCCGCCGAGCTGGTCCTCGCCCGTCACCAGGCGGGGGCGGCGGGCCGTGCCCGCGCCGCCCAGCTCGATGTGGAGCCGGCGCGGCGGGGAGTCCAGATCGTCGAGCAGCCAGATCTGCCCGGCCGAGGCGTACACGATCCGCTGGCCGTCGGTGGCGGCCTGCCGGGCGTAGAACGCCTCGTTGTCGCTGTGCCGGCGCAGGTCCTGGCCGTCGAACGTGCACGAGTACAGCGCGCCGACGCCCTCATGGTCGGACAGGAACGCCACCCGGTCCGCGACGATCATGACCGAGTCGAGGTGGCCGCCCAGACCGGCAAGGATCCGGGAGAAATGCCCTTCGGCGATGGACAGCTCGCCGTCGGCCTCCGTGCGGTACTCGGCGGGCTCGATGGCCGGGCCCGTCCAGAGCCGGCCCATCCCGCCGCCCCGGTACCGCTTCCACCGGGCCGGCTCACTCGAACCGCCGGTGATCATCGCGACCTGTTCCGACCGGTGCTCCCCCGCCAGCATCAGATCGACGACGGGGCCGTACGGCAGCCGCGCGGCCGTCGAACCGTCGATCGGCACGGCGTAGGCCCAGGTGAAATGGGAGAACGGCTGGCCGGTCGAGCTGGTCGCGAGCACCCGGCCGCCCGGGGTCCAGCCCCGCACCCGGGTGGACGACGACCCCCAGTAGGTCAGCCGTTCGCTGGGCCCGCCGTCCACGGAGGCCAGATGGACCTCCGGATCGCCGTCCCGCCAGGTCGTCCAGGCGACTTTGGCGCCGTCGGCCGACAGCCGTGGATGGCTGACAGGAGTCCGGTCGGCGGAAAGCCGCCACGCCCGCCCCCCGTCGATGGCGGCGAGCCAGACGTCGTCCTCTGCCACAAAGGTCAGCAGGCTCCCCCGGAGATGCGGGAACCTCAGATATTCACCCGAAGTCACCATCCCATACTAGATCGGTTACGGGAGGTCGATCACGTCAGCCTGGTATTCGCGGTATTCGCGCTGCGGGAGAAAGCCCAGTTCGCGGTTGACGGCGAGCATGTGGGCGTTCTCCTCGGCGTTGTCGGTCTCGATCTCGACGACCTCGGGACGCTCCGCGCCGAGCCAGGTCAGCATCACGGCCTTCAGCCAGATCCCGATCCGCCGGCCCCGGTGCTCGGGAACGACCGCGGTGTCGTACTGGAACGCGCGTTCGGGCGCGTCGCCCGGGATGACGATCTCGGTGAAGCCCGCGAGCCGGGAGCCGTGCAGGGCGGCGACCGTGTACAGGTCGTCACCGCGTTTGGCGACGGCCTCGCCGGTCTCGCGGACCATGTCGGCGTTCCAGACCGAGGTGCGGCCGTCGGTGTGGTCGGCCATCGCCCGCTTGGCGTAGGCGTAGGCGACGGCCAGCCGGTCGGGCACCGGGCCCGTCCAGCGGACCAGCCGGTAGCCGGGCGGGTTCAGCGCGGCCAGCGGCCCCGGATCGGCCTCGGCGACGGTCAGCACCACCCCCCGGGTGGTCAGCACGCAGCCGAAGCCGTTGCGTTCCAGGAACGGGACGGCCGGGGTGCCGGCGAGCGCCTGGGCGATCGCGCTGG
>NZ_BAAGZI010000666.1:0-1741 GCF_054778695.1 Actinocorallia lasiicapitis | reverse complement strand
ACTCCGGGCTCACCCCGCTGGAGCGCGGCCTGCTGTTCGAGCTGCGGATGCCGCGGGTGCTGATGGGCGCGGCGGTCGGCGGGCTGCTGGCGATCGCCGGAGCCGGATACCAGGGGGTGCTGCGCAACCCGCTGGCCGACCCCTATCTGCTGGGCGCGGCGGCCGGAGCCGGGCTCGGCGCGACCCTCGTGATCGTCTACGCGCCCGTGGACCCCGATCTGGGGGTGCCGCTGGCCGCGTTCTGCGGGGCGCTGCTGGGGGTGTTCCTGGCCTACGGGCTCGGCCGGACGGCCGGATCGGGGCCCGCGACCCTGGTCCTGGCGGGGGTGGCCGTCTCGTCGTTCCTGGCCGCCGTGCAGACCTTCGTGCAGCAGGCCGGGGTCGAGGAGCTCCAGCGGGTGTACTCCTGGATCCTCGGCGGGCTGGGCGGCGCGTCCTGGCACACCCTGGCGGTGATGGCGCCGTATGCGCTGGTGTCGGTGGTGATCCTGCTGCTGCACGGCCGGCTGCTGGACGTGCTGAGCGTCGGCGACGAGGAGGCCGCGGCGCTCGGCGTGGACGCCGCGCGGGTCCGGCTGGTGGTGCTGGCGGCGGCGTCGCTGGCGACCGCGTCGGCGGTGGCCGTCAGCGGGCTGATCGGGTTCGTCGGGATCGTGGTCCCGCATCTGGTGCGGCGGCTGTTCGGCGGCTCCTACCGGGTGCTGCTGCCGCTGTCGCTGCTCGCGGGCGCGGCGTTCCTGGTGCTGGCCGATCTGGCCGCCCGGACGGTCATGCGCCCCGGCGAACTGCCCCTCGGGGTGGTGACGGCGTTCGTCGGCGCCCCGTTCTTCGTCGCGGTGCTCCGCTCGACCCGCGGGCGGGAGACGTGATCGCCGCCCGCGGGCTGACGGTCGCCCGCGACGGCCGCGAGATCCTGCACGGGCTCGATCTGAAGGTGGAGTCCGGGCACTGGCTGGCCGTCATCGGCCCGAACGGCGCGGGAAAGTCCACCCTGCTGAAGGCGCTCACCGGGCTGCTGCCCGCGACGGGCGAGATCTCACTCGACGGCCAGAGAACTCTCACCACCAGGCAACGGGCCAGGCTCGTCGCCTACGCGCCGCAGAACCCCGCGCTGCCCGAGGAGCTGACGGTCGCGCAGTACGTGCTGCTCGGCCGCTCCCCCTACCTGCCCTACCTGGGCCGGGAGAGCCGCCACGACCACGAGATCACCGCGGCCGTCCTGGACCGGCTCGACCTCACCGGGTTCGCGCGGCGCAGCGTCGGACGGCTGTCGGGCGGCGAACGGCAGCGGGTCGTGCTGGCGCGCGCCCTCGCCCAGCAGGCCCCGATCCTCCTGCTCGACGAACCGACCACCGCCCTTGACCTCGGCCACCAGCAGCAGGTGCTGGAACTCCTCGACGGCCTGCGCCGCGAACGCGGCCTCACCCTGATCACCACGCTCCACGACCTGACCGTCGCCGGGCAGTACGCCGACTCGCTGCTGCTCCTGGCCGACGGCTGGATCGCCGCGCTCGGCACCCCCGCCGAGGTGCTGACGGCCGAACTGGTCGCGCTGCACTTCGGCGCCCGCGTGATCGTCGTCCCGGGCCCGGCCGGGCACCCCCTGCTCTCCCTGGAGCGCCCATGAGACTCCAGACCGTCCACCGCGACGAGGACGGGCTGCGCCTGCCCGCGCTGGTCTGGCGTCCCGGGCCCCGGCGGATGGTGTCGTCGGCGCCGTCCGGCGGCGGGCTCGGCCCGG
>NZ_BAAGZI010000665.1:0-1750 GCF_054778695.1 Actinocorallia lasiicapitis | reverse complement strand
TGCTCACTCACCAGCGGCTACCAGGCACCGAGTCTGCCAGTGAGGCTCACCCGGTAGCTCCCATTAGGGGGTGGCGGTGGGGAGGAGGAGCTCGGACAGGAAGGGGCGGAGGGGGGTGGGGGGTGGGGCGATGACGATCGAGCAGGCGATGCGGACCAGCCATTCGGCGAGGATCGCGGGGTCGCGGCGGGCTAGCTGGGGGGAGGCGAGCGCGACGGCCAGGAGCGGGGCGACGATCTCGGCGGTGGAGCGGATCAGTTCGGGGATCTCCGAGGAGAACAGCACCCCGACGGTCTCCCGCTCGTCGGCGAGCATCTTGGCCAGCACCGGATGGGCGATCGCCTCCTCGATGACCGTCGCGACCAGATCGACCAGGCTGTCCGGCGTGAACTCGCCGGTCAGCCTGGCCGGCAGGGAAGTCAGCACCCGGTGCAGGTCGCGCGCGGCCAGCAGCAGCGCGATCTGCTCGACATTGCCGACCTGCCGGTACACCGTGGTGCGGTTGACGCCCAGTTCGCGTGCGATGTCCTGCACCGAGGTGTGGGACAGCCCGAACCGGGCGAAGCAGCGGGACGCCGCGTCCAGGAAGGGATCGAGCGCAGGCGGGGGGACCGGCGGAAGGCCGGGTAGAGCGGCGATCACCTGCGACAATGTAACAGATCCGTCGCATGGGCTAGGGTCGCGCTGTGGGCATCATCGAAGCGCTCTACGACTCCCCGCACTGGGCCGCGGCCGAGCCGCCGCGGGTGCCGTTCGGCGGACGCGCCGAACTCGGCGCGGCCGCCTGGCTGGCCTCCCGTGCGGTGGGCGCGGCCGCAGGCGTCGCCGAGAACAGGCTGGTGCAGGTGCTCGCGCTCACCCCCGGCCCCGCCCGCGCCTACCTGCCGTTCGGCAACGCCCTGGTGCCCCGCTCGGTGCTCGGCCGCACCAGGACCGAGCTGATCACGCTCCGGGCCACCTGGAACGTCGGCGGCCGGTACGAGTTCTTCCACCACGTCTTCCTGTCGCGGCCCGGCGGCATCTCCATCGAGACCGTCGAGCGGATCACCCGGGGGCCGCGCGCCGACGGGCTGAACGAGGAGCAGCGGGCGCTGCTGACCGCCTGTGACGAGCTGTACGCCGCCCGCGCCCTGTCCGCCTCCACCAGGGAGTGGCTGACCCGCTTCCTGTCGCCCGACCAGATCAGGGATCTCTGCCTGCTCGTCGGCCACTACGAGATGCTGGCGATGCTGCTGAAGTCGGCGGGCGCGGAGCCCGAGCCGGGCGCTTGGGAGTCGGGGCCGCTGCGCTGGCTCCGCTCGGCCGACGACGGCGACCGGCTGATGCCGGACTGGCCGTCCTGGTTCCGGAAGGGCGCCAACGCCGTGATCGGCTCGGCCGCCCCCTATCTGCCGCCCTACTCGATGGTCGTCCACAAGGGCCGCAGGTCCGGCACCGTCCGGCGCACCCCGGTGCTGGCCGTCCGGAACGGGAACAAGGTCATCGTCTTCGTGATGTACGGGGACCGCTCGGACTGGGTGCGCAATCTGCTGGCCGAGGGGCGCGGCGGCTGGGAGCGGGCGGGCCGGCTGCACCGGATCTCCCGGTTCAAGGTCACGGACGTCGCGACCGACGGCGGGCTCGTCCCCGCCCGGTACCGGCCCGCGGCCCGGCTGGTGAAGCTGCTGATCGCGGAGCTGGAGGACGTCGAACCGGCCCCGCCCCGGCCGTCGCGGCTGCCCGGCTCCTCCGACCGGGTGCTGCCGGCCTG
>NZ_BAAGZI010000664.1:0-1762 GCF_054778695.1 Actinocorallia lasiicapitis | reverse complement strand
CGGACCGTGCCGCACCGCCCCGGCCAGCGCGGTGCGCGCCTTGCGCCAGCGGCTGACGGCCAGCCGGTAGCCCACCCGGGCGACCCAGGCACGCGGCTGGTCGTAGCCGCTGAGCCTGCCCCAGCGCGACCAGGCACGGGCGAACGCCTCCTGGGCGGACTCCTGCGCCTCGGTCATGCTGCCGGTGTAGGCGTACAGCTCCGCGACGAGCCCCGGGTAAGCGCCGCGATAGAACTCGGCGAAGCCCTCATCGTCGGTCAACGGGCCCCCTCTGTTGTCGGTTCGTGGGATACACGCGCGGACAGGGCGCCCGGTTGCGGACGGAAAACGAGACCCCGGCCGTGTTCCGGCCGGGGTCTCGTCGAGCGGGTACTAGATCAGGGGGAGGATCTCCTGGGCGACGCGTTCGCCGGAGCGGACGGCGCCGTCCATGTAGCCCGTCCAGTGGGAGGAGGTCTCGGTGCCCGCCCAGTGGACGAGGCCGCAGGGTTCGCGGAGCGCGGGGCCGAACTCGGTGAGGACGCCCGGGGCGGTGTAGCCGGTGGGGCCGCCGCCCGACCAGGTCTCGTTGTCCCAGCGCTGGAACGCGGTCCGCAGCGGGGTCGCCGCCTTCACACCGAACATCTTGGTGAAGGAGTCGAGCCCGGCCGCGGTGACCTCGGCGGGCGACTTGCCGTCGAGCCTGCGGATGTTGGTCTGGTTGATGAAGCCCATCAGGATGCCCTGTGAGCCGTCGGGCGGGCTGTTGTCGAAGGTCGCGTCGATCGCGCCCGAGTCGGCGAGCGCCTGGCCGGTCAGGCCCTCGGCCCGCCAGAACGGGGTCGGGTAGACCGCGACGAACTTGGCGACCGAGCCCATCGGGAAGCGCTGCATGAGCTGGGCGCGGCTCGCGGGCAGGCCCGGCAGGAACTCGATCTTGCCGGCGATCGCCGGGGACATGGCGACGACCACGCGCTTGGCGTTGACGGTGATCCCGTCGGCCTCGACCCTGACCCCGCCGTTCTCCTGGACGACCCTGCGGACCGGGGCGTTGTACTTGATCCGGTCGCCGAGCTGGGCGGCGAGCCGGAGCGGGACCTCCTGGGAGCCGCCGACGAACCGGGTCTCCTGGCCGCCGGCCTTGGTGTTGATCAGGCGGTCGACGTTGCCGGGATTGCCGGGGTTGCCCGCCGAGGCGACGTAGTTGAGGACGTAGAGCAGCGACACGTCCTTGGAACGGCACGACAGGGTCGAGGAGACGAAGGCGTCCAGCAGGAAGCGGGAGCCGTTGCTGATCGTCGCGCCGCGGGTCCAGCTGTAGAAGGTCTGGGAGTCCCACTCCTCGGCTTCGGCGGCCGTCCACGGGCTGCCCGGGGTGATCTTCTTGGCCATCTCGCCGATCCGGATCAGCGCGATCTCCAGGTCGAGGACGCCCCAGTCCGGCGGGACGGCGCCCAGCAGGCCGTCCGTGGCGTACAGGGACCGCTTGCCGTTGCGGTAGTAGACGTTCTTGCCGGTGTTGTAGGTGGGGAAGGTCGCGACGCCGAGGCTAGCGGCGAGCGCGGCGATCCGGTCCTGGGTGGGGCCGATGAACTCGGCGCCGCCCTCGCTGGTGGTGCCGTCGCCCAGCGGCATCCCGTAGACACGGCCGCCGGCGCGGTCGCGGGCCTCCAGGATGATCACGGATTTTCCGGCGGCGACCAGGTCGCGGGCGGCGGTGAGGCCGGACAGGCCACCGCCGACGATCACCACGTCGGCGGCGAGGGCGGGGTCGCCGGGGGCG
>NZ_BAAGZI010000663.1:0-1766 GCF_054778695.1 Actinocorallia lasiicapitis | reverse complement strand
CGAGCCGGAGCCCCGGCTTCCGGCCCGGCGTCGCGGTCCTGTCGGCGCTGCTGGCGGCCGGGCTGGTCGCGGGCGGCGCGTTCCTCGCCAGCCACCTGTCCGACCGGGGCGACGGCGTCCTCACCGCCCCGACCTCCCCCACGACCTCGCTGACCACCCCGGCCACCGGTTCCCCTTCGCCCACCCCGACCGTGACGACCGACAAGCCGACCTCCGCTCCCCCGGCCAGCAAGCCGCCGGTCCAGGGCTCGGTCATCTGCAGCAGCCAGAGCACCGTCGAACTGCCCCCGGGGGACCTCGACGCCCAGCTCGCCTTCAGCGCGGTCGACGGGCGGGTCCTGTGGCACGCTTTCTGGGACGGCCCGGGCAGGCTGTCCACCGATTTCGGCTCGCTCGCCGCGGGCGGCACGGCCACCGTCACCCTGACGCTCTCCGCCACCGAGCGCGCCAAGACGGGCCGCACGACCGTCACCGTCCAGCAGGACGGCAGGACGGTCTGCCGCCGGGTCATCGCCTGGCAGGGCGAGCCGACCACGCCGCCGAGCAGCGAACCGCCGTCCGAGCCGCCCACGACCGGCGAGCCCCCCGCGGCCGCCGCCTGACCGGTTCCCCGCCCCCGGGGAACCGGCCGCACCCCCTGCTAACCGAACTCGAGCAGCGGGACGTCGTACATGTCCGCCTTGCGAGGGCGGTGCATCCGAGGCGTGACGACCTCCACGATGACCAGTTCGGTGACGAACTGGACGGTCGCGCCGAGCAGATGGCTCGTGAGCCCGGTGGCCGAGCGTTCCTTGAGCCCCACGGCGGCGTGGACGTGCGGCAGCACCTCGTCGGTCAGCGGATCCCAGGCCAGGGAGCCGCAGCCGATCGCCTCCACGTTGGTGGCGTGGACGTTCGACCAGACGGGCGCCGCCGGATCGGTGACGGCGGCGCAGGTGCCGACCAGGTCGGCGTCGGAGAAGGCCGCCAGGAACATCGGGATGTAGCCCTGGCGGACCTCGTTGGCCTTGCAGAAGTCGGCGAGCGCGGTGAAGAAGTCCTCACCCAGATCGAAGATCACCCCGAAGGTGCGGCCGGTGGTCAGTTCACTGCTCCGCATCGGCGGTCTCCCTGCTGGTGGTGGCGGCGGGCTCGACCGCCGGTTCGACGGCCGGGCCTCCGGTCAGGGCGTGGAACGCGGCCGCGATCCCGGCGGCCAGGGCGTCCTCGCCCGCCGGGGTGAGGAAGGTCAGGCCGTGGGGGCGTCCGATGGCCGTCATCCCCGCCGGGACGGACACCGCGGCCAGGTCGAGCAGGTTGGCGAAGGTCGTGTAGTGGCCGAGGGTGCGGTTCCGGCCGATCGGGTCCTCGCGTAGTTCGGTGAGCGTGAACGTGGTCGGCACGGTCGGCACGACGAGGGCGTCGGCCCGCCGCCAGGTCGGCGCGGTCTCGGCCCGCAGCGCCTGGAGGGCGTGCAGATCGGTGAACGCGTCGACGGCCGTCATCGAGCGGCCCGGCCGGAGCACCCGGCTGGTGACGGGGTGGACGGCGCCGGGGTTCCGCGCGGTGAACTCCCCGATCGCGGCGAGCCGTTCGGCGAGGAAAGCGCCCCCGTAGAGCAGTTTTCCGGCCTTCCGGAACGGTTCGAAGTCGATCTGGACGAGGGTGTGGCCGAGCTCGGTGAGCCGGGCCAGCGCCCCCTTGTAGGCCATCGCGGCGGCGGCGTCGCCGAAGAACTCGGGACGGCGGGGCACGCCGAGCCGCAGCGGCCCGGTGCCGGCCGGCGC
>NZ_BAAGZI010000662.1:0-1782 GCF_054778695.1 Actinocorallia lasiicapitis | reverse complement strand
CGCCGGCGGGCCTGCCGCCCGAACCGGTCTCCGGCGCGAACGCGCGGCCGGACGGCGTCACGACCCTCACCGTCAACCAGCCGATGGGCGACGCCCGCACCGTCTTCGTCCTGCACGGCACCGGCTGGACCCCCGGCGAACGCCTCACCGTGACGATCGGCGGCACGACCTCGCCGCACCGCCCGCCCGTCGACGACCGTGGCACCTTCAACTACGCGGTCAACCAGGCGGACGAGTTCTGGCCCGCCCAACTGCCCGTCGGCCGGCACACCGCCACGGTCACCGGCGCCTCAGCCACCCGCACCGTCCACTTCGCGGTGCATCCCTAGCCGTCCCACCACAGGTTCTCCTGGTGGGACAGCCAGCGCGGATCGGTCAGCAGCGCCAGGTCCGCGGGGACGATCGCCGCGTTGTCCAGCAGCACCCCGACGACGACCTCGTCCGACAGCCGCATCCCGTGCCTGACCAGTCCCCGGTCGACCAGTTTGCGGCGCAGGGCCCGCAGGTGCTCCCCGACGCGGTCGGCGAGCCGTTCCCGGAAGCGCGGGTCGCCGTCGAACCGGTCCAGTTCGTGCCGTGCGCCCGTGGTCTCGAGGGCGGCGCGCGCGATCTCCGGGGTGCGGGGCAGTGCCGTGGTCCGCGACGGGTCGGTCATCCAGGGGCGGCACCAGAGCAGCGCGACCAGGAACAGCTTGGTGTTCCGGTCGAGGACCAGCGGGAGCAGGGTCGCCTCGCCGTCGAGGGCGGGCGGCGGTTCCGGCTCGTCGCCCGCCGCGACCTCCAGCCGGAGCGCCAGCCCGTCCTCCAGCATCGACCGGGAGCCGACCAGTGCCGTCCCGTCGCGCAGGAACCAGCCGCCGCCCGGCTCGCCGGGCCGGTCCAGCCGCGGCAGCCGGATCCGTTCGCCGCCCGTCTCGGCGTAGAGCGCGTGGGTGAGGCTGAGGTTGGCGATCCAGACGCCGCCGGGCAGCGGCGCGATCAGCCCGGCCCGCCGCGACAGCCCGCGGCCCACCCGCACCGTGACGTCCACGTCGGGGCCCCTGCCGAACACCAGCCGCCGTCTGAACTGCAAGGTCCGCCCCGACGGGGTAGCCAGTCGCATGTCGGCCATGTCGCGACTCTAGAACGGGCGGGCGTCCGGTACCCGGAGTTCCGGGATAGTGCTTTCCGGGAGAAAGCGGTTGGCTGAGATTCCCAGAGGCGCGGGCCGGGTGCTCCAGGAAACGGGCGAACGACAGGCCTGGAGCTCCAGGGTGTGGACGGGGAGCCGCGCCTCTGGCCCGTCTAGGGTTTGGGGCATGTCCTCCGGATGGCCCCCGCGTGATGAGATCAGGACTCTGCTCGAGGAGGCGCGGCGCACCCGCGCCATCGCCCGCGGCTTCCTCGCCGAGCACGCCGAGGCGTGCGCCGACGTCGGCCGCGCCCTCGATCCGCTGCGCGCGGGGAAGGCGCGGGCCGAACTCGAGCACATCCCCGCCGGACGGCTGAAGGACGTCACCGAGGGCAGGTTGCGGCTCGGGGCCGTCGAGCAGGCCGGGTACACGACCGTCCAGACGATCCTCGACGCGTCGCCGTACGAGCTCCAGCTCGTGCCGGGGGTGGGCGCGCAGACAGCCGCGCAGCTCCACGCCGCCGCGCGGCAGATCGCCGCGGCCGTCGCCGAGACCGTCACGGTCCGGATCGACGTCGACGACCAGAACCCGCAGTCGACGGCCCTGGTCACGGCTCTGTACCGGCTGGTCAACGCCGGTCCCGCCCTGCCCCAGGCCGTCGCGGCGGCGC
>NZ_BAAGZI010000661.1:0-1795 GCF_054778695.1 Actinocorallia lasiicapitis | reverse complement strand
CCACACCCCACCCCCAACAGCCCACCCAACACCGCCGAGACCCCAACCCACGACACACAAGATCGTGTCGAGCTGCGCCAAGTTGACCGTTTGGGAGTGCCGAAACGGGCGACACGCCGCAGCTCGAGACGATCAATTGACCCAGCACCCACGAGACGGACGTCAATGAGCGCGATCCGAGCGAGCGGAACCCAAGACGATTGCGGCGATGGCAGGCAGCGTCACCGATGCCACCTACCTCGCCGAGGGCCCGCGGCACGGCGTCAAGATCGCGTCGAACGGCGACAGGTTGACCGTTTGCAAGCGCCGAAACAGGCGACACGCCACAACTCGACACGATCTACCAACCGAGCGCGCCCGTGAAACGGGCATCAATGAGCGCGCGGACGAGCGGCACCACGAGATCGCGGCGATGACGGCCGGCGCCCGCCAATGCCACCTACGTCGACGAGGATCCGGCCTCACGACGCGTGAGATCGCGTCGAGCTGCGGCATGTCGCCCGTTCAGGAGCACTCAAACCGTCGACACACCGCAGGTCGACACGATCTACCGACCGGGCGCCCGCGGGACGGACGTCAATGAGCGCGATCCGAGCGATCGGGACCCAAGACGATTGCGGCGATGGCGGGCAGCGTCACCGATGCCACCTACCTCGGCGAGGGTCTCGCGGCGCGGCGTCAAGATCGCATCGAACGGCGGCGGGGTGACCGTTTGCGAGCGCCGAAACAGGCGACACGCCACAACTCGACACGATCTACCGACCGGGCGCCCGTGGGACGGACGTCAATGAGCGCGCGGACGAGCGGCACCACGAGATCGCGGCGATGGCGGGCAGAGCCCATCAATGCCACCTACGTCGGGAGGATCCCGGCCCCACGACGCGCATGATCGCGTCGAACGGTGGCGTGTTGACGGTTTGGGAGTGCTGGAACGGGCGACACGCCGCAGCTCGACGCGATCAGCCCACATCCCCGCCACAGACGGCCGTCAACGCCCGCCCGATATCGGCGAGACCCGACCCAGCGAGGCACAAGATCGTGTCGAACTGCGGCATGTCGCCCGTTCAGGAGCACTCAAACCGTCGACACACCGCAGGTCGACACGATCTACCGCCCAGGCGACCGCGGGACGGGCGTCAATGAGCGTGCAGGCGAGCGGTGCCATGAGATCACGGCGATGACGGCCTGCGCCCGCCAATGCCACCTACGTCGGCGAGGATCCGGCCGCATGATCGCGTCGAGCTGCGGCGTGTTGACGGTTTGGGAGTGCTGGAACGGGCGACACGCCGCAGCTCGACACGATCTACCAACCGGGCGCCCGTGGGAGGGGGTTTATGAGCGTGAGCTGGGTGGGCGGGATTCGGGCGATGGCGGTGATGGTGGGCAGCGCTCTTGGTCCGCCTGGCGTCGGCGGGGATGTGGCGTCGCCGACGGCGAGATCGCGTCGATCGGTGCGGCTGGGCGTTGACGTCGCATGGCCGTCGCCGGGAGGCCGTCGCCAGGGGAGCCAGGCTCGCGAGGTGCAAGATCGCGTCGAACGGTGGCGTGTTGACGGTTTGGGAGTGCTGGAACGGGCGACACGCCGCAGGTCGAGGCGATCAACCGACCCGAGCTCGGCGTCGGACGATCGTCAACGGGCGCCCATCGCCATCGGAAGCCAGGCCTGCGAGATGCAAGATCGCGTCGAACTGCGGCATGTCGACCGTTTGAGAGTGCTCGAACGGGCGACACGCCGCAGGTCGAGGCGATCAACCGACCCGAGCTCGGCGTCGGACGATCGTCAACGGGCGCCCAT
>NZ_BAAGZI010000660.1:0-1803 GCF_054778695.1 Actinocorallia lasiicapitis | reverse complement strand
CCGGTCAGGCCCCTGGCCAGCCGGTTGGTGCGGGCGTCGAGCTCCTCGTAGGTGAACACGCCCCGCTCGTCGACGAGCGCGGGCCGGTGGGGGTCGCGGGCGGCGGCCGCGACGGTCCCGCCGGCCAGGGTGTTGCCCCAGCGGGCCAGAGCCGTGAGCTGCTTGGCGGTCGCGGCGGGCGAACCGGGTTTGAGCAGACCGCTGCGCGACAGGGCACGAACGCGACCGAAGACCATGACCGGACACCTCCTACTGATCAGTACCGCTGGTTCGAAACGGTACTGGTCGGAGATTTCCGGCACATTTATCCCAGATGACCGAACTTGGTCTAGACCTGTGACGTCCCTCACAAAGAGCGCGAGGGACGTCACGGAACGTCACGCCGTCAAGGCCACGGTGGGTGACAGGCGGGCCGCCCGCATCGCCGGATAGAGCCCGGCGACGGTGCCGATGACCAGGGTGGCCGCCACTCCCCCCGCCAGCGCCCAGACCGGGACGACCGGCGGCCAGCCCTTCCACGACGCGTAACAGAAGGTGGCCACCGAGCCGAGCAGGGCGCCCGCCGTCCCGCCGAGCGCCGACAGCATCAGCGACTCGGCGAGGAACTGGACACGGACCTGGCCCCGCGTCGCGCCGAGCGAGCGCCGCAACCCGATCTCCTTGCGCCGCTCCAGCACCGAGATGACCATGGTGTTGGCCACCCCGACCCCGCCGACCAGCAGCGCGACCGCGCCCAGCCCCAGCAGCAGCCCGGTGAACGCCCCCGACGCCTCGGCCTTGGCCTGGAGCGCGTCCGACGGCCTGCTGACCGTGACCTCCTCCGGGTTCTCCGGATTGACGGTCCTGGCCAGCACCCCGCCGACCGCCTGGACGGAGGCGTCGGTCGACCGCTCGTAGATCGTGGTGGGATGGCCGTCGAAGTCCAGGTGGCGCCGGGCGGCGTCCCAGCCGACGAGCACCGAACGGTCGATCTCGGGGGCCAGCTCGATCGGGTCCAGCACCCCGCTGACGGTGAACCAGCGGCCGCCGATCCAGACCCGCACCCCCGTCCTGGCGATCCCGAGCCGTTCGGCCGCCTTCGCGCCCAGCACGACCTCCGGGTAGCCGGCCGCGTTGAGGAAACTGCCCTTGGCGACTTTCGCGTCGAGGGTCTTGAGCAGGCCGGGCGTGGCGGCCAGGACCGCCAGGCCGCCGGTGACGTCCTCGTCGATCCGGTCGGTGCGGCGGACGGTCTGCCCGGTGTCGCCGGTCCCGGCCGCGTTCAGCACCGGCCGGATCCGGGCGACCATGTCCACGGCCCCCTCGGGCAGCTGGGAGTCGTCGCCGAACACCGACCGGCCCGCGGTGACGGTCAGCAGGTTGGTGCCGAGCCGGTCGAGCCGCCGCAGCAGCTCCTCCTTGCTCGACGCCGAGATCCCGATCACCGACACCATCGCGGCGATGCCGATCGCGATCCCGAGCGCCGACAGCACCACCCGGACCGGCCGCGACCGCAGCCCGGACGCGCCGGTGCGCAGCGTGTCGGACGGCCGCAGCCGTGCCGGGCGCAGTGGGCGGCTCACCGGACCAGCCCGTCCCGGACGTGCACCTGGCGCGGGGTGCGCGCGGCGATGTCCAGATCGTGGGTGATGATCGCGATGGTGGTGCCGCCCGCGTTCAGCTCGGTCAGCACGGCCAGGACCTCCTGCCCGTTGGCGGTGTCGAGGTTGCCGGTCGGCTCGTCGGCCAGCAGCAGGTCGGGATCGCCGACCACGGCCCGCGCCACGGCGACGCGCTGCTGCTCGCCGCCGGACATCTGGTTGG
>NZ_BAAGZI010000659.1:0-1810 GCF_054778695.1 Actinocorallia lasiicapitis | reverse complement strand
CAGCCCGGCGACGGCGACCGTGCCCCAGAAGGCGAGCTGCCAGCGGGGCCGCCCGCCCAGCCGGACGGCCGTCACGAACGCGATCACCGGGGTGAGGTCGGCGTGCAGCGGGGTGGTGCCGGCGTCGTTCCAGCCGAGCGCCTGGGTGAGCGGGGTGGATCCGGCGGCCGTCGCCCAGGCGTCCAGCAGCAGGGTCAGCCCGAGCGCGATGATCGCGGCCAGCAGGCCGACCACGACGCGGAGCGCGTCGCGGCGCAGGGCCCGGTCGATCGCGAAGACCACCGGGACCATCAGCAGCAGGAAGGTCGACACCTGGCTGGCCAGGCTGAGCAGGAAGTGGACGCGCTGGGTGCCCTGGGTGATGTCGTCCTGGATGCCGCTGGTCGTCTGGGTGGCGACCGTGGGCAGCAGCAGGACGAGCGCGAGCGCGAACCCGCACGCGAGCGCGCGGAACAGGTTCGACTGGCTGCGGATCCGGCCGGGCCTGGGCGGCTCGACGACCTCGACGTCCCGCGCCGGGGCGTGCGGCGGCGCCAAGTCGCTCTCGGCCTGCGTCCTGGTCACCTGTCCACCGCCCTTCACGTGGTCCATCGTAGCGAGACGGGACCCTTCGGTGATCATGGCGGGTACCGTGTCATTCCCCGCCGTCCTCCCCACCCGGGGAGCGTAGATCTTTCCGGGGGTCGCTATGCGGTCGTGAGATCGCGGGCGGGTAGACTTGATTCCGCTGTCGACCCCGTGCGGGAGAGACTCCGCGCAATCCGGTGCGGAGCGCCGAAGGAGCAACCTCCCCGGAACCTCTCAGGCAAAAGGACCGCATGGACGAGGCGCCTCTGGAAAGCGGGCGTGCCCTGAAGCGCCCCACCGACGGTGAAAATCCTCCCACACGGGCAGGGTGAAGCTCTCAGGTCCCATGACAGAGGGGGAGCCGGGTCTCGGTACCGGAAAATCTTCCACCGCGACCTCTCGACCTCTGTCATGCGCCCAGGAGGCCCACCGATGACCCAGACCGACTTCTCCGACCGGCACATCGGGCCGTCCGCGGACGACCAGTCCCGGATGCTCGCCGCGATCGGGTTCGCCGATCTCGGCGCTCTCGTCGACGCGGCCGTCCCCGCCGCGATCCGCGCCGCGGGCGGGCTGAACCTGCCGCCGGCGCTCAGCGAGCAGGGCGCGCTCGCCCGGCTGCGCGAGCTGGCCGCCGAGAACACCGTCAGGACCTCGCTGATCGGCCTCGGCTACTACGGCACGCTCACCCCCGGTGTGATCCTCCGCAACGTGCTGGAGAACCCGGGCTGGTACACCGCCTACACGCCCTACCAGCCGGAGATCAGCCAGGGCCGGCTCGAGGCGCTGCTGAACTTCCAGACCCTGGTCGCCGACCTGACCGGTGTGCCCACCGCCAACGCCTCCATGCTGGACGAGGGCACCGCCGCCGCCGAGGCCATGGCCCTGGCGCTGCGCGCCACCAAGCGCAAGGACGCCGGCGCGTTCGTCGTCGACGCCGACACCTTCCCCCAGACCATCGAGGTGATCAAGGGCAGGGCCGCCCCGCTGGGGATCGACGTGGTCGTCGCGGACCTGTCCGACGGGCTGCCCGAAGGCGACGTCTTCGGGGTGCTGGTCCAGTACCCGGGCATGTCGGGTGAGGTCTGGGATCTCAAGCCGGTGATCGACGCCGCCCACGAGCGCGGCGCCCAGGCCGTCGTGGCCGCCGACCTGCTGGCGCTGATCCTGCTGACCCCGCCCGGCGAGCTGGGCGCCGACGTCGTGGTCGGCACCGCGCAGCGGTTCGGCGTCCCGTTCGGGT
>NZ_BAAGZI010000658.1:0-1817 GCF_054778695.1 Actinocorallia lasiicapitis | reverse complement strand
CGTCCCCGCTCCGCTGCCGCCCCGGCTCGATCCGGTACCGGTGCCCGCGGGGCTCGACGGCCCCGTCCTGGAGGGCGCGCTGCGGGCGCGGGCGCTGCTCGGCTGGCCCTTCGGAAGTGTCGGAGGCGGGCGCTAGCGTGGACGACATGACTGACTCCCCCACCGGCTGTGCTTCCTACCCGCGTGAATGTGAGCGGCTGATCCCCGTGGTGGTGCTCGACCGTGGCTGAAGTCCTGTCGACGCGCGCACTCAACCGCGCCACGCTCGCCCGCCAGTTGCTCCTCGAGCGTTCCCCGCTCTCCGTCGAAGAGGCCGTCGCGCGGATCTGCGGGCTGCAAGCGCAGACCCCGCACACCTGGTACACCGCGCTGTGGTCGCGGCTCGCCGGGTTCGATCCGCAGGAGGTGTCGCGGCTGATGGTGGAGCGGCGGCTGGTGCGGATCGCGGTGATGCGCGGCACGATCCATCTGCTGACCGCCGACGACGCGCTGGCGTGGCGTCCGCTGCACGACGACTTCATTCTGCGCGTCACCCGCAGCGCGTTCGGCCGGCACTGGAAGGAGCTCGATCTCGACGCGGTGGCCGCCGCGGGCCGGGAACTGATCGAAGAGCAGCCGCTGACCTTCGCCGCGCTCGGCACGGCCCTGCAGGAGCGGTTCCCCGGACGCGACCGGTCGGCGCTCGGCCAGCTCGTGCGGGCCAGGCTGCCGTTGGTGCAGGTGCCGCCGCGCGGACTGTGGGGCAGGTCGGGGGCCGTCGCCCACACCACGGCCGAGCACTGGCTGGGCCGCCCGCTGGAGGAGAAGCCCGATCTGGCGGAGTTCGTCCGCCGCTATCTGGCCGGGTTCGGGCCCGCGTCGGTGATGGACGTGCAGACCCACTGCGGGCTGACCAGGCTGAAAGAGGTGATGACGGGCATGGACCTCATCACCTTCGACGCCGAGGACGGCAGAACCCTCTACGACCTGCCCGACGCTCCGCGCCCCGACCAGGACACGCCCGCGCCGGTCCGGCTGCTGCCCGATTTCGACAACGCGCAGATCTCGTTCGCCGACCGGTCCCGGATGGGCGTCATCGACCCAGGCCAGACGGCGCGGGCCTGGCCGGAGCACGGTCCGATCCCGGGCACGGTTCTGCTCGACGGCACCGTCCAGGCGACGTGGTCGCTGGAGCGGGTCGCCAAGGCCAGGACCGCGACGCTCACGATCACACCATTCCGCCCCCTGACGTCCGCCGAACGCGACGAGATCACGCCCGAAGCGCTGGCCTTCCTCGCCTTCCAGCACCCCGCCGACTCCCCCGACCTGCGTTTCGCCGATCCCTGGTGAGCGTGGTCAGGCGTGGGCGTGCAGCAGGAGCACCCCGGCCGCCACGACGGTGGCGGCCGCGATCCGGCGGGGGCCGAGCCGCTCGTCGAAGCACACCGCCCCGATGACGGCCCCCCAGATCACGCCGGTCTCGCGGAGCGCCGCCACCTCGGCCAGCGGGCTGCGCGTCTGCGCCCACAGCACGATGCCGTAGGCGAGCAGCGCGACGACCCCGCCGATCCCCGACATCACCCACGTCCTGGCGGACGCGTCCCGCACCGACCGGTACCGGAAGACCAGCACCCCGACGGCGATCAGCCCGCCTTCCAGCAGGAACATCCACCCCGTGTACCCCAGGGCCCCCTCGGCCTTCCGCACCCCGACCCCGTCAACGACGGTGTACGCCGCGATGCACACCCCGGTGGCCAGCGCGGCCCCGACCGCCCTCCCCGACGGCATCGCCATCGACCCCGCCGCCGGCTACATGTACTGGACCAACATGGGCCACG
>NZ_BAAGZI010000657.1:0-1818 GCF_054778695.1 Actinocorallia lasiicapitis | reverse complement strand
GCTGTCCCGGCTGGCCGAGCTCGGCGTGCGCGCCGGTTTCACGGCGCCCGCCGCGGTCCTGCCGTCGCTGACGGCCCGCGAGAGCGAGGTGCTGCGGCTGCTCGCCGACGGCCTCAGCAACCGCGACATCGCCGCCGCCCTGTTCATCTCGCCCAAGACGGCCAGCGTCCACGTCTCCAACATCCTGGCCAAGCTGGGCGTCGCCACCCGCACCGAGGCCGCCGCCCGCTTCCTCAAGGGCTGACGCTCCGGAAGGCTAACGCTCCAGGTCGGAGCGCATGTCGACGAAGGCCTGGGCGGCGGTCTTCAGATCGAGGTTCGGGATGAGGGCGACGCCGACCGTGGAGGCGTCGGACCAGCCGCAGATGACGTTGCCGTCCTCGGCCAGCGAGACGAGGAAGCATTCGACGTCGCCGCCGAGCGGGCCCGCGGGGACGGGCCGGGAGTCGACTCCGCCGTCCCAGCCGACCCGGTCCAGCAGCCCCCGCCACAGGTGCTCGCGCCGGTCGTAGGAGTCGGAGATCCCGTCGAGGGCGACCACGAGGATCGTGTCGCCGCCCGGCTGGACGTAGTTCTCGACGACGACCGTGCTGCCCGGCGGCACCTGCCCGAGATCGACCGGGACGTCGGTGACGGCCTTGGCGCCGGTGCCTTTGCCGAGCCCGCCGGCGGTCGGCGCGCTCACCACGCGCCGGGCCGCCGGTCTGTTCTCCGCCGAAGCGCTGATCTTCGTTTTCGGGGAGCTCGTGCTCTTCCCGCTGCTGGACTTGGACGTCCCGGACTTGGACGGCTTGGTCTTGGTGGAGGTGCTCGCCGAGACCGTGCAGCCGGTGGTGAGGGCGGCGGTCAGGCAGAGGGCGGCGGCGATACGTACGGAGTGCATGGTCCCGAGTCGACCAGTGCGGCCGACCCGGCGGCCAGTGACCGCCGCCCCGACCTCACCGGGACGTGCGCCGCGACAGCGCCACCCCGGCCAGGCAGACCAGCCCGCCGACCAGCGCCAGCGGCGCGGGGGTCTCGCCGAGGGACACCAGGCCCATGACGATCGCGATGGGCGGCACGATGTAGGTCGTCACGCCGAGCCGTCCCGCGTTCATCCGGCTGAGCGCGTACCCCCAGGTGGTGAAGGCGAACGCCGTCGGGACGAGCCCGAGGTAGACCAGCCAGGACGTCGCCGCCGCGGGCGCGGCGCCCAGCTCGTCCAGCAGGGCGGGCAGATAGAACAGGCAGGCGACGGCCGCGATCGTGCACGACATCCAGACGGCCTGGAGCGCCGGGATCCGCCGGACGATCGGCTTCTGGGAGATCACGCCGACCGCGTAGGTGACGGCCGCGACCAGGCAGAGCACGATCCCGGTCAGATCGGAGTGGCCGGAACCGCCGGTCGAGGAGAGCCCGATGATCACCGCGCCGCTGAACGCGACGGCCGCGCCGATCATCAGCCAGCGCGGGAACCCCTCCTTGAGGAAGTACCCGGCGAGCAGCGCGATGAGGATCGGCCCCACGTTGACGAGCATCGCGGCCGTCCCGGCGTCGATCCGCTGCTCGGCGGCGTTGAGCGCGACGTTGTAGACGCCGAACCAACCGAGCCCGCACAGCACCGCGAACCCCCATTCGCGGCGGGTCGGGCGCACCCAGGTGCGGCGGACGGCCAGGATCCCGCCGAGCACGGCACTGCCGACGAGCAGCCGGCCGAGGCTGAGCGGGCCAGGCGCGAAGTGCTCGCCGGTCGTCCGGATCACCACGAAGGCCGACGCCCACGCGAGGACGGTGAACGCCACCGCGGCCAGCGCGACCCACGGCGGAGCGGAGCGGGCG
>NZ_BAAGZI010000656.1:0-1826 GCF_054778695.1 Actinocorallia lasiicapitis | reverse complement strand
CGGCGGGCTCGCGCTGCTGCCCCGCTGGACGGCCCGCCGCCATCCCGCCCTGGTCCTACGGCCGTTGACCGGGATGCACGCCCGCCGCCACATCGACGCCCTGTACCGTCCCGAACGCACCGCCCGCCGCGCCGTCCGCACCGTCCTGGTCGAACTCCGCCGCGCCGCCACGACGATCAGAACCGGCGACGGCCGGGTATGAAGGTCGGGGCCGCACCGGACGAGAGGAGGCCGATGCCGGAGTTCGACGGCTGGGCCCGCAGTTACGATGACAGCCAGCTTCAACAGGCGCTCTACCGGCCCGTCCACCGCGAGATCGTCGGCTGGCTGCGCGCCGCGGGCCGCTCGCCCGCCCGGATCCTGGACGCCGGGTGCGGCACCGCCCGGCTGACCGCCGACCTGGCCGGGGCGTTCCCGCGGAGCGGCGTGCTCGGCGTAGACGCCTGCCCGCCGATGCTGGCTGCAGCCGCTTCGTTCGTCCAAGTGGCCGCCGCACGAGTGGAACGGCTGCCTTTCCGGTCGGCCTCCTTCGATCTCGTCGTCAGTTCGCTGTCGTTCCGGCACTGGACGGACCGGCGGGCGGGGCTCGCCGAGATCGCCCGCGTCCTCACCCCGGAGGGCACCCTGCTCCTGGCCGACGCCCTGCCCGAACCCGACCGCGCCGCGCTCCGCACGGAGCTGCCCGGCGAGCTCGCGCTCACCGCCCTCACCCCGCTGCGCACGGCGTCGCTGCTCGCCGACACCTATCTCGCGGTCGCCCACAAGACGGCCCCGCCGCCGCTGCCGGCCCAGGGCCCGCCGCGTCCCGCCATCGGCACCCAGTTCCACGTCATTCCCTGACAGAGTGAAGGGGCGAAGGAGTGGATATGGCCGTCCTGCTGGACATCGACGGAGTGCTGACCGTCTCGTGGCGGCCGCTGCCCGGGGCCGTCGCCGCGGTGACGGCGCTGCGGGCCGCCGGGGTGCCGTTCGCGCTGCTGACCAACACGACGTCGCGGAGCCGGGCGGCGATCACCCGGTCGCTGGTCGAGGCCGGATTCCCGATCGGCGAGCGGGACGTCGTGACCGCTCCGGTGCTGGCCGCCGCCCGGTTCGCGGGGGCGCGCTGCTTCCTGCTCAACAGCGGGGACCTCGGCGACGACCTCGCCGGGCTCGACCTCGTCGACGCCGATCCCGAGATCGTGCTGATCGGGGGAGCGGGGCCCGAGTTCGGCTATGCGGAGCTCGACCGGGCGTTCGGCTTCCTGACCGGCGGCGCACGGCTCGTCGCGCTGGCCAGGAATCTGTCCTGGCAGGTCGCCGGCGGGCTCCGGCTGGACGCGGGCGCGTTCCTGCTGGGTCTGGAGGCCGCCGCCCGCACCGAGGCCGAGGTGATCGGGAAACCGTCGCCCGCGTTCTTCGCGACCGCGCTCGACCTGCTCGGCGCGGTGCCCGGCGACTCCCTGATGGTCGGCGACGACCTTGCGGCCGACGTGCTCGGCGCGCAGGCCGCGGGCCTGACCGGAATCCTCGTCAGAACCGGAAAGTACCGTCCTGGCGGCCCTGAACACGAGGCCGACCAGGTCATCGACTCCATCGCCGACCTGCCCGCGCTGCTGGCCGCCCGCTACTGACCGCCGCCGCCTCCTGGTGTAGTTTGGTTAGGCTTGCCTAATCCCCCGGAGGGTGTCATGGACGCGGTGCCGCGCAGCGCACTGGAACAGCTCGTCGTGAAGATCGCCCGGGACGTCCGGGGTGTGGCCCCGGCCGGGGTCGACGACGACCTGGCCGGCGCCGCCGCCGAGACCGCCCGGCGGCTCGCCCGCGACCTCGGCCTCGCCTCCGCC
>NZ_BAAGZI010000655.1:0-1837 GCF_054778695.1 Actinocorallia lasiicapitis | reverse complement strand
TCCACCCGCGGTTCCCCGCGCCACGCACCCGGCGGATGCTGACCGACGCCGCGGTCGGCGCGGTACTGGCCGACGACACGGGACGGGCCGCGCTGGCCGAGACCGAGCTGGACGTGCCCGTCCTGGACCTGACGGCCGTCCCGACCGCGACGCCGCTGGACGCGCCGCTGCCCGCCCGCCCCTCGGACGTGGCGTACATGCTGTTCACGTCGGGCTCCACCGGCCGTCCCAAGGGCGTGCCGATCACCCACGGCAGCACCGCCCACTACTTCGACCTGATGGACCAGCGGTACGACTTCGGCCCCGACGACGTGTTCTCCCAGTCCGTCGAGCTGAACTTCGACTGCGCCATGTTCGAGCTGTTCTGCCCGTGGGGGGTGGGCGGCAGCGCCCACGCCGTCCCCGGCGGCGCCTACCTCGACCTGCCCGCCTTCCTCGCCGAACGCCGGATGAGCGTCTGGTTCTCGGTGCCCAGCGGCATCGGCCTGGTCCGCCGGATGGGCGGCCTCGCGCCGGGCTCCCTGCCGACACTGCGCTGGAGCTTCTTCGCGGGCGAGGCGCTGCTCTGCGCCGACGCCGACGCCTGGCAGGCCGCCGCGCCCAACTCCGCGGTGGAGAACCTGTACGGCCCGACCGAGCTGACCATCACCGTCACCCGGCACCGCTGGTCACCGCGGTCCGCGGCGCTGGCGGTGAACGGCGTCGTCCCGATCGGCCGCCCGCATCCCGGACACGAGCTGCTGCTGCGCGCGGACGACGGATCGTCCGCCACCACGGAAGGCGAGCTGTGCATCGCCGGCGAGCAGATGACGTCCGGCTATCTGAACCCCGAGGACGACCAAGGCCGGTTCCTGGAGCAGGACGGCCGCCGCTGGTACCGGACCGGGGACAGGGTGCGGCGGCTGCCGGACGGCGAGCTGGCCTATCTCGGCCGTCTCGACTCCCAGGTGCAGGTGCAGGGCTGGCGGGTCGAGCTCGCCGAGGTGGACCAGGCGGTGCGGGAGTCCGACGGCGTCCAGGACGCGGTCACCACGACCCGTCCCGCGCAGGACGGCCTCGAGCTGGTCGTGTTCTACACCGGGGCCGCCGTCCCGGCCGCCGAGCTCGCGCGGCGGCTGCGCGGGATCCTGCCCGCAGGGATGATCCCCAAGCATTTCCGGCATCTGGCCGAGTTCCCCTTGAACTCCAACGGGAAGGTCGACCGTCCCCTCCTCGCGAAATGGGCTGAGGGGCGGGACTGACGTTCCGTAAGGCGGCTCTGGCGGACGTCGTCCGCCAGAGCCGTGCCGGTTCAGAACGCCGGGGTCTCCAGCTCCTGGTCGAGGATGTCGAACAGGTCGCCCGCGCTGGCGTCGGACAGGTCGGTGTCCGAGGCGTCCTCGGGACGGTGGGCGTCGAGCCACCGGGCGGTGAGGGCGCGGAGCCGGGCGGCGACCCGTTCGAGCTCCGCCTCGTCGGGGGACGCCGACTCCAGCAGGGATTCCAGCCGGGCCAGACCGGTGTCCAGCGGGGCCTCCGCCGGGGTCTTCGCTTCCGCCAGCTCGGACAGCAGCAGCGCGGTGATGGCGTCCGGGGTGGGGTGGTCGAACACGAGGGTCGCGGGGAGCCGCAGGCCGGTCGCGGCCGTCATGCCGTTGCGCAGTTCGACCGCGGTGAGCGAGTCGAAACCGAGGTCGTGGAAGGCGCGGTCGCGTGCCACCGCTCCGAGGCCGTCGTGGCCGAGGACCGCCGCCACATGCGTGCGGACCAGGTCGAGCAGCACCCGTTCGCGTTCGGTGGCGTCGGCCAGGGAGGCCAGCCGGGCGCGGAGGGCCGTCGCGGAACCGTCCGGGGCGGC
>NZ_BAAGZI010000654.1:0-1844 GCF_054778695.1 Actinocorallia lasiicapitis | reverse complement strand
CCGTCCCGCGGTCTGCTCCTCGGCGACGAGCACCGTGCCCTCGGGCGCGCCGAGCTTCGCGGCGGCCGCCAGATCGGCGTTGGTCGAGCCCGTCTCGGCGACGACCTCGATCCGCCGCCAGAGGCCGTCCTCCCGCACCAGCGCGCGCTCCAGCCCCCGCTCGCCCAGCGGCGGCCGCCCAAGATCCGAATAGCGTCCCGTCATCCCTCCATCCAACCTCACCGGTACGACACTTCCTTCACCACACCTGACGTCGCCCGTCACTCTCGCTACTGTCGACTCCATGGGCCCGCTGATCGTTCTGACCCTGCTGATCGTGCTCGCCGTCCCGTCATTCGGCTGGCTCTATTTGAAGCTCAAAGCAGTCACCGAGGAGGTCACGGCCCTCCGCGGCGCCCTGGCGACCTCGCAGTCCGCGGAGCGCCGCCTGACGGGCGCCACCACCACGCTCCGCGCCGACCTGGACGCCGTCACCACGGACACGCGCCGCGCCCAGACGTCCCTGACGGCCCTCGCCGGCAACGTCACCCGGCTGGAGGACTGGGCCACCGCGACGGCCCCCGCCCTGGGCGCCCAGGCGAAAACCCTCAAAGCCCTCAAATCCACCGCAGCGACGACCGAGACCCAGCTCGCCACTCTCACCAAGGCCGCCCGCTCCTCGATCCCCGCGGAGCTCCACACCACGGACCCCGACGTCGCCCCCGTCCTCTCCGACGTCTTCTACCGCCTGGCCGAGGCCGCCGGCCTGACCATCGTCAGCCAGACCACCGACCCCGACCGCCCCCTCCACACCCACTACGCCCTGTCCGGCCGCGCCCCCGCCCCCCTCACCACCTGGCTGTCCGACGCCATCACCGCCAAACCCCCCGAGCTGGCCGCCCTCGTCGCCGCCCTCTCCACCGCCGACTCCGCCCACCTCACCCTCGGCCCCCTCCACCTCACCTCCACCCAGGGCGAAGTCACCTACACCCTCACCCGCTGACCACACGCCGCCACTCACGCAGAACACCCAGACCCGCTCGGCCCGGCGAAGGCAGGTCGCCCCGCACGGGGTGCCCACCTCCCCCGGTCGGCCAGAGCGGTGACCGGGCGGGCCCGCCTGCCTCGCGGCCGCTGAGCGGTCAGTGGGGGATGGGGTGGCGGAGGTGGAAGGTGCCGGAGGTCAGGTTGCCGAACAGGAGGCAGTGGGGGGTTCGGGTGGCCGGGGGAACGGTGATCCAGGTGGTGAAGCCGGAGGCGGGGTCGATGAGGATGATGTCGGCGATGCGCTGGAGGAGGCGGGCGGACCAGCCGGCGGTCTCGGGGCGGTCCGGGGTGAACGCCCAGGTGTGGACGTGTCGCTGAGCGAGCTGGAGGACCGCTCGTTCCAGGGGGCGGCCCAGAAGGTGCTTGACGTCGGCGGTGAGCGTCACGACGACCATTTCGTGGGCTTCGACCGGTTTGCCGACCAGGACGCGGGCCCGGCCCGTCTCGCCGCCGCCCTCGTCCGTGGCTGAGATCCCCAGCACCCCGATCCCGCCCCTGACGAGTTCCCGGCGCGGCTGCGCGATCTCCCGCGAGTCCAGTGTCTTCACCGACACCGCCCAGACGCCGAGGCCCGCGCCCCGCCGCCCCTCGTTGAAGGGGAGCCCGGCCGGACGCCCCTGACCGTCCACCAGGCGCTCCCGCGTGAACCCCTGCGGCGGCTCGGCGTACTCCTCGACCGCCCCGTCCGCGTCCAGCCGCACCGAAAGCCCCTGCTGAACCGGTGTCTCGATCGGCTCGGCGTCGCCCGGGTCGGGCGCGAGGGCGAGCGGGCGGGCCGCCGTGGCAAGGGCGGGCGCGAGGGTGGTGAGGGCGAGGGT
>NZ_BAAGZI010000653.1:0-1847 GCF_054778695.1 Actinocorallia lasiicapitis | reverse complement strand
GCCCGCCGCCTGTTCGAGCAGCAGGCCCCCGGCCTCGGCCGACAGCGGCGGCAGGCGGAGCACCGCCACCGACGGATCGGCCAGGTAGCGGGCGAGGAGCTCGCCTTCGGCCCCGCCGCCGGGAGGGCGGGCGGCGGAAAGAACGCTGACTGAGCGTGGCAGCGCGTGCGCCAGACCGAGCAGGACGCGCAGGGAGGGGGCGTCGGACCAGTGCAGATCGTCGATCACGAGGATCACCGGACGCCGCAGCGACAGCCGTTCGAGGACGACCTGGAAGGCGCCGATCTCGCCGGGGCCGGCCGGCCCGCCGTCGCCCTCCAGGAGCTCGAGCGCCTTCCCGGCGAGGCCGTCGAAGAGTCCCGCCGCCCGTCGGCCCGGGTCGGCGGCCAGCCGGCCGAAGAGCTGGCGCAGCAGACCGTGGGAGAACCCGGTCTCCAGGAAACCGCCGCGTGCGCGGAGCACCTGGACCCGGCCGTCGTCCGGCGGGGCCGCACGGAACAGGACGGTGCTCTTGCCCGCCCCCGTGCCTCCCAAAAGCGTCACGCACCTCCCCTGCCCGCGGGCCGCGCCGACGACGGCCTCGTTCATGGCCTCCAGTTGCGGGTCGCGTTCCTGCAGGGGCAGATCGTGGGGGTCGACATATGGCGATGACATGGTTCCGTCCCTGGCGCGCTCGTGGTCCAGCAACGTTGCTATCCGCTGGGAAAACGGCGGGCCAGAGTAACGACGGCTCCAAACGTCTCAGCCGCGGCGGCGAGGGAGGGATCAGTGACCCTCGCCGCCGCGGCCGGTGAACGCGGCCTCGGGGGCGACCGCACGGTGCACTCTGGTGCCCGGCGCGGGCCTCCGGCATTGGGGCCGCCCCCAGGGCCCTCCCCCAGCATTCGACCCCGCCCGTCCCGGCGTTCCCGGGGTCGCGCCGGTCGGTAACTTCGGGGTCCGCGGCGAGGGGACGCCCCGGCGTAGGGGGGCCCGGGGACTGTCAGGCTCGTGCCGGAGGTGGTAGGGCATGAGACAGAACTGGAGTTCGGACGGCGCGGGGCTCGACGACGTTCTCGAGGACATCGTCTCCGGCCGGACCGCACACCGGGTCGTGGTGTTCGCCGGTGATCCTGGCACGGGCAAGTCGAGGCTGCTGTCACGTCTCGGCCACCGAGCCCAGGACCGTTGCGTCGTCCGGCACGGCTGGCCGAGGACGCGCGGGCCCGGCGGAACGGGAGTTCCGCGGGGGGCGGCCGAGTTCGCCGGAGCGCTCGGGCCGCGCCGCGGCGTGGTCCTCCTCGACGACCTGCACTGGCAGGACGACCTCACGCTGCGCGGGCTGACGGACCTGATCACCACCCCGATCGAAGGGGAGCTCGTCGTGGTCGCCGCCTACCGTCCCCGGCAGGCGCCGCCGGAGCTCGCCGCGCTCCTTCTCGAAGGCGAGACCGAAGGGGTGGTGCTCCGGGTGGACCTGGCCGCGCTCACGGTCGAGGAGGCGTCGGAGCTGCTCGGCGGGTTCGCTCCTGGCCGGGTGCGCGAGCTCCACCGGCGCAGCGGCGGCAACCCCGTCTATCTGGAGGCGCTGGCGGAGACCGAAGGGCGGGGAGCGGGTCCGCTCTTCGCGCGCCGTATCGCCACCGAGACCTCCCGGCTCACCGACCAGGCGCTCCGCACGGTAAGGGCCGCGACCGTCGTCGACCCGGACGGTGACCCCGCCGTGCTCGCTGCCGTCGCGGGGCTCACCGGCGGGGAGACCCGGCGGGCTCTGGACGAGCTCATCGGCGCCGACCTGCTGCGCGCCGACGACGATCTCCGGCTCGGGTTCCGGCACGAGCTGGTCCGCGAGGCCGTCCACGCGGCCG
>NZ_BAAGZI010000652.1:0-1858 GCF_054778695.1 Actinocorallia lasiicapitis | reverse complement strand
ACGCCGAGCTCGCGGTGGACGGCGGCGAACTCGCGCTCACCCGCACCCGCTACGGCACGTTCGTCGCGCTGGTCCGCGAACCCCACCCCGTCGTCCGGGAGCTGTGCTGGACCGATGACGGCACGCTCCGGCTGACGGGCACCTGGAGCGGCGGCGACCGGCGGCCGTCCCGGCTGGTGCTGCGCCGCAACCGCTCGGCCGAGGAGCACGCGATCACCCTCGACTGGTCGGACACGGGGTTCACCGCCGAGTTCAGGCCCGCCGCGATGCCGCTGTTCGGCGCGGACGTCCCCGTCGGGCAGGGCGTCTGGCGGGTGCTGGCGGGGGAGACCCCCGTGCTCGTCGCCCGCGAAGCGCTCGCCGGGCTGCCTGGCCCCCGCAGATCCGGCCGCCACGACTACGAGGCGATGCCGCAGAAAGGCGCCCGGCTGGCGCTGCGCGTCCGGACGGCCCTGCGCCCCGACGAGCGGGGACCCTACGCCCAGCGCCGCCTCCAGCAGGACTTCTACCCGGCACGCCGGGCCCAGCCGGTGCGGGAGCTGGCCGTCTTCGACGCCTACCGGGGCCGCCAGTACTCCTGCAACCCGCGCGGGATCTTCGAGGAGCTGCGCCGCCGGGAGACGGGCGTCGACTGCGTCTGGGTGAGCGCCGACGCGCGCTTCCCCGCCCCGGACGGCGCCAGAACCGTCCTGTCGGGCAGCCACGAGCACTACGACGCCGTCGCAGGAGCCCGCTACCTGGTCGGGAACTTCTCCCAGGAGCCCTGGTACACCAAGCGTCCAGGCCAGACCTATCTGCAGTGCTGGCACGGCACCCCGCTCAAGAAACTCGGCCACGACCTCAGGCAGATGCCGTACAAGCGGACCGAGGGCCTGGACTGGATGGAGAACGACGTCCCGCAGTGGGATCTGCTCCTCGCCCAGAACGAGTTCTCGGTGCCTCTGTTCCGCAGTGCGTTCCGGTACGACGGCGAGATCACCGTCAGCGGCTACCCGCGCAACGACGCCCTCCACCATCCAGACGCGCCGCGCCGGGCCGCCGAGGTCAGGGCCAGGCTCGGCATCCCGCCCGGCAAGAAGGCGGTCCTGTACGCGCCGACCTGGCGCGACGATCTGCACGCCGCGATCGGCAAGCGCGGTTTCCGCCGCGAACTCGACCTGAACCGGCTCGCCCAGGTGCTCGGCGACGACCATGTGGTGCTGTTCCGCACCCACTACCTGGTCACCGACCGGCCGCGGTTCGCGCCCGGCGCGGGCGTCGTCGACGTCACCGCCTATCCCGACATCACCGACCTGTACCTGGTCGCCGACGCGTTGATCACCGACTACTCGTCGGCGATGTTCGATTTCGCGTCCACCCGCCGTCCGATGTTCTTCTTCGCCTACGACCTGGAGCGCTACCGCGACGAGGTCCGCGGCTTCTATCTCGATTTCGAGGCCCCCGGCCCGGTGCTCCGCACGGCCGACGAGCTGTTCGACGCGCTCCGCGCCGACCCGCAGGCCGCCGCCCACGCCCCCCGCTACGACGCGTTCGTCGAGCGCTACTGCCCGCAGGACGACGGTTCCGCCGCCGCCCGCGTCGTCGCCCGACTCCTTGGAGGGTCTTCATGCTGACCGCCGTCAAACGGCTGATCCGCCCCTATCTGCGGCCGGATTCCGGCTCCTACATCACCGCGCTGCGCTGGCGGGACGGGGTGCTGGAGCTGGCGGGACGGGGCGGGCTGGCCGAGGTGGTGCTGCGGGAGCGGCGCAGCGGCCGGGAGGTCGTGTTCCCGGTGGCGCGCGACGGCGAACTGTTCACGGCCGAGCTGCCGGTCGGCGCGCTGCCGGTGTTCGGCGCGGAGCTGCCGCTGCCGAGC